>UQXC01000017.1 GCA_900544995.1 uncultured Collinsella sp.
TCTTCTCATAGGGGGAGCCATCGGAACCGATATAGATAATGCTCTCCCCGCCCTTCGGGAATTTAGCCTTACCCTCAGCAATAAGCTTATGCTTCTCTTCACGAATACGCTCAAGCAGGACGCTTGCAGGCTCATCACTCGGGTCTTGTGGAACGAGCTTTCCCTCAATCGCCATTTGCAGGATTGAGTTCTTCAGGTCTTTTGCCTTCATCTACGCCTCAATCCCAAGAATCTCGCAAATACGAGCAAGCTTCTGGTCAATCTCGGCATCGAGCTTAGCGCGCTCTTCTTTGTAGTTCCTGATCAGTTCGTCAGGCGGTAAGATCTCCTCTTCCTCGTGAGGATAGCCGCACACGTCAAAGTTAAAACCGCCGTCTCGCAACTCGTCAACCGTATAGTACTTGGCCTTGGGATTGCCGTCTTCCTCGATATCCCGACGGTTCTCCCACCATTCCTTTACAGGTGCAAAATGTTCGATCCTAATGGGCTTGGTCTTAGAGAAGTGTTTATACCCCTCGGGCATGTCCATGCGATAGAACCAAACGCCCTCAGAGGCCCCCGTATTATCGAAGAACAGAACGTTAGTAGTGATGCTCGTGTACGGAGCGAAAACACTCTGTGGAAGGCGCAAGACAGTATGCAAGTTCATGTCCTCAAGCAGGCGACGCTTGATCTCCGTCTTTGCACTATCCTGGCCAAAGAGAAAACCATCCGGAATGATAACAGCAGCGCGGCCGCCTCGCTTAAGACGATAAAGAATGAGTCCAAGGAATAGATCTGCGGTCTCGGAGCTACGGAGTGCAACAGGGAAGTTGTTTTGCACCGATGCACTCTCGGACCCGCCATAGGGCGGGTTCATAAGTACGACGTCAAACTGGCCGTCAGGCTTGTGCTTCCACTCGCGAACATCCTTCTCGAGAGAGTTATCGTGAAAGACTTCAGGATTATCGATATCGTGCAACAGCATGTTGGTCACGCACAGCAGGTAAGGGAGCTGCTTCTTCTCGATGCCGTAGACCGATCTTGCATAGAGTTCACGATCGGCTGGAGTCTGAACCTGGGAGTCGAGAATCTTGAGGGCGCTCGTCAAAAAGCCGCCCGTGCCACACGCGAAGTCAGCCACAGTCTCGCCGAGCTTGGGCGCAAGTGCCTGGGCCATAAAGTCAGTCACCGCTCGGGGCGTGTAAAACTCGCCGGCATTACCCGCGGACTGTAAGTCTTTCAGGATGGTCTCGTAAATTTCACCGAAGGCGTGGCGCTCTTTGTACTCGGTAAAATCAACCGACTCGTCAATCTCGTTGATGACTTGACGAAGTAGAATCCCATCCTTCATGTAGTTGTTGGCGTCAGTAAAAGCAGCCTTGACGACGACGTGTCGCAAAGGCGCATCAGGTGCAAGCTCAAGACTCTCAAGAGTCTTGAATAGATCATTGTTTACAAAGTCGAGAAGCTCATCGCCAGTAAGCGCCTTGCCGTCTTTCGCATCGTGCGCCCAGCTATACCAGCGCAGGCGCTCGGGGATGATGGACTGATAGGAGTCATCGTGAAACTCCCACTCCTGCTCCTTGGCATCGTAAATCTTGAGGAAGAAAAGCCAAGTCATCTGCTCAATGCGCTGCGCATCGCCATTGATGCCGGCGTCTTTGCGCATGATGTTCTGCAGGGTCTTTACGAGAGATCCCAGTGCCATTTGCTATCGTTACCTTTCTCTATGCGATGTAGAGCTCGTCCTCGAGCATCTGCGCTGCCTGAATGTACTGTTGTTTGCCGCCGAATGCGGCGACGATCTTCATTGGGCTGCCAAACCGACGGAATTCCTCGAGGTCGAGGACGTGGGTGTCGTCCAAGTCTACGAGGTTCGACGTCGCATATTTGTCGAGAAGCGCTTCAAGGACCTCACGCGCGACGCCGGCATACTCATAGAGCACGCCCTTTTTCTTGACACTATTGGCTCTCTCGCTGCGCGTAAGAGGTCTCTGGTCGTAAGCAATGTGGCAAATGAGGTCAAAGTCGCTCATTTGCTCCTGTCCAGTCTCGAGCCGCAGCTCATCCAGGAATACGCCACGCGCGCGCAGCTCATCGATAATCGCTTGTTTCTTATGTTCAGAGTTCCACGCCGCTAGGAAGTGGTCAAGAGTGTCGTATTCGCCGAGAATGTTTTTTCGCGTATAGTCCTTAAGGCTCTCAGTTACAAGAAGGCCATCGGAGGAGTAATACTGCACCATCTCCGACACTACATAGACGTCGGCCCCATGAACGTGATATTTCACATGGGAGGACGGATCGTCCGGCGGCAATACGGGTGGGTCTACGATCGGAGACGGAGGCGGAACGGGACTGCCGCCATTGCCGCCGGGACCCGGATCCGCAATGGGGTCACCCGGATTAGGCTCAAACACAACAACAGGTTCGCCATCAAACTCGGGATCTGCAAACAAACGCGATGCGTCACGAAAATCGAGGATGGTGAAATAGAGTTTGTCGTAGTCCTCACAGATACGGGTTCCGCGGCCGATAATCTGCTTGAACTCCGTCATTCCGTGCTCACCGAACTTGTTGTCGAGCACGACTACCTTACACGTCTTGCAATTAACACCAGTGGTGAGAAGCTTCGAAGTCGTAACAATGGTCGGGTATTTCTCGTCGGGGTCGATGAAGTTATCTAACTGAGCCTTACCTTCCCTGTCGTCACCCGTAATCTTCATGATGTAGGTGGGGTGATCTCTTACGATATCGGCGTTCTCGTTTACAAGGGCACGTCGCATATTTTCGGCATGCTCGATGTCAACGCAAAAGACTATGGTCTTGGAGTAACGATCCGTCTCCTTTAGAAATTGAGTTATCCGCTTGGCAACTTCCTCGTAGCGCTCTTTGATGACAATCTCGCTGTCGAAGTCTTGCTTCTCGAAAACACGTTTGGGCAGAGCTTCGCCGCGATCATCTATGGTGCCTTCCTCAGTACGGTATCCGTAAATGTCGACGTTCAGCTTAGGACGAATAACTTTATACGGGGCGAGAAAGCCATCCTCGATTCCCTGTTTAAGGGAGTAGGTGTAGACAGGTTCGCCGAAGTAGGTAATGTTTGAAACCTCTTCAGTCTCCTTTGGCGTAGCCGTCATACCGATTTGAATTGCACAATTGAAATACTCAAGTACCTTACGCCATGCGGAGTCCGCCGCGGCGCTTCCGCGATGGCACTCGTCGACGATAATCAAATCGAAGAATTCCGAGTCGAACTCGCGGAATATTTCTTCACCGTTTTCTCCAACAAGCTGTTGGTAGAGCGAGAAATAGACCTCGTAAGCAGAATCGAGCTTTCGACCTACGACCTTGGTTGTAACCCTCTTGAGAGGCTTGAAATCGCCGTCTATGGTCTGATCGACGAGAATATTGCGGTCCGCCAGATAGAGAACCTTACGAACCTCGGTAGTCTGTCGCAAGCGATGAACGATTTGAAAAGCCGTAAAAGTCTTTCCCGTTCCCGTTGCCATAACGAGCAAGATGCGATTCTTACCTCGCGCAATAGCTTCAAGCGTACGATTGATGGCGATGCACTGATAGTAGCGAGGATGATTGCCGCCGTGCTCCTGGTAATACGGAGCGGTCACAATCTCCTGGCTATACGGATGTTCAAGCCCCTTAGCTTTTGAGTATCGTGTCCAAAGTTCCGCCGGAGTGGGAAACTCGTCCATGGCAAGAGCGCGCTCTTTCCCGGTAAGAAAATCGTGCTCAACAAAACCCTTTCCGTTTGAGCTGTACGCAAACGGAATATCGAGCAGCTGGGCATATCCCATCCCCTGTTGAAGACCGGCATCAACGGTGTGCTCCGTATCCTTAGCCTCGACGATTGCGATAGGGATGCCCGGAGCATACATCAGAAGGTAGTCAGCCTTCTTCTTGTCTTTACGGGTGACCATACTTCCGCGCACAACAATCTCGCCACTGGTAAAGAAATACTCAGTGAAGACTTGGGTATTGCGATCCCACGACTTCATAATCGCAGGATCAATGAGTTTAAGCCGTGTGTCAGACTCGTTCATACGTCTCGGAACCCCTCATTGCGCAAAGCGACAGCTATTGATGTTGAGTTGATTAATTTTATCATCACTATGCAATCTAGCAGCCGCTTTATACTAAATGAGACGAAGTAAAGTCAGCCCCGTGAGAAAGCTCCAAAGAAAGCAAAATGAGCCCCGTTGACTTGAGTCAGAGGTCATTCCCGGAGCCCCGCCTACCTCCCCTCCGCCTTCAGCCTCAGCAGCAGGTCACCCAGCTCGGGGCACTTGTTGGAAAGGCGCATCTGGGCTCGCTCGCCCATCCCCCACCGTTGGCGGATCTCCTGGGCGCGCGGGCTCACGCAGTAGTCCCCGTCCATCACCCGCTTGAGCAACTTAGCGGTCACGCGCGCATCGGCCAGGGCGCTGTGGGCGTGGCCCGTCGACTCGTCGAACTCGATGCCAAACCACGTCGCCGCGTCTCTCAAAGAAACGCGCCCGTGGCTGCCCACATCCATGATCGAGGTGTAAAACGCCTGCAGGTCGGCCCAGTCCGTAGGAAATGCGGAAAGATCGATGCGCTTTGCCTGGCACTCGGTCAAAAGCTGTCGACGGTCCGTCCCGCTCCAGCAAACCACCTGGGCGGAGTAGCGGCCGATCAAATCGTTGAGCCTTTTGATCACCACATAGAGCGGATCGGCCATCGCGGTGTCCACAGCCGATATCCCCGTAAGCTCGCGGACGGGAAACGCAACGCCTTCGGTAAATTCCGTCTGCACAAGCTGCGAGAACTCGCCCATAACGTTGCCGTGGTAATCGAGCTTGACGGCACCGACCTCGATAATCTCGTTGCGCAGTCCACGGCGCTGGCGCTGCTTTGGCACCGGCGCAAACTCAAAGTCCAGCACAATCTGGCGCGCAAAGTTCGTCGTATCGATAGCCGAGATACACGGCGTCTTTTCAGCTGACACGGTTACGGCCTTTCTCCGTTGCCTGCCGCTTGCTACATAGGCGGCTACATTGCCGTAAGGATAGGCGCCCGTACGGACATGAAAGTGAGGCGCAATACCATGCGCCAGGCACACGCCATGCAGACGGCCCCAAGAGAGTTGCCCGCTCTATTCAAATGCATGAAAAAGATTTAGGCCCGGTGACTTGAATCAGCGGTCATCCCGGGCCCATCAATATGCAGTGTACCTACAGAGGGCTGGTTAATCAAACGGGCTTTCGGTGACGAAGACCTGCGCGTCTAGCCCCAATCGCCCAGCGCCGTCTTCTGCCGCCCTTACGAAAGGCTGCTATTCGAGGGAATCACGTTGCTGTTATTATCGAACATATATTCGTATTTATGACCGCGCTTTGATAGAATGGCAGTTGTTGACGGCAGTTCCATGTGCCGGGCAGCGCCCTCCATGCGACGGGAGGTGATGCCCATGACCGATCTGATTGATTTCGTGAAGCTCCTGACCGCTTTGGTCTCGCTCCTCACGGCGCTTATCGGACTTTCCGAGGCACTTAAGCAGCGTACGAAGCAAAAGAAGAGGGGTCGACGCCGTTAAGGCATTGACCCCTTGAACTAAGTAACGGCGCTGCCCAGCTATCACCCTTGGGCTGCCGTCGACTTTATTCTACCCACGGTTGCCAGGTTTAACAAATGAATTTTCAGTAATGGAGCCTCGGAGCCCGCTCGCTCAACCACCTGGCCATCGGATTAGCCGGATTCTGGGACACGCCTTCCGTCCCAGGCCTCTACCGGAAAATGCGTCCCACCCTGAGGCTCGATTCCGGGACACGGTTTCCGTTTGAAGCTCCGATGGGAAAGCGTGTCCCGTTCCGAGAGCTCATTCCGGGATGCAGTTTCCGCTAGAGATGCCACCGGGAAAGCGTATCCCGTTTTGGAGCCGAATTCCGGGTCGTAGTTTCCGCCTGAGGGCCGATCCGGAAACGGCATCCCATTCTGAAGCCGAAATCTGGAACGCACTTTCCGCCAAAGGTCGCAAAAGGAAAGCACATCCCATTCCCGGCATCAAATCAGGACGCGCTTCATTATCCCCGCCCTCACATCTCGGCAAACGAGATCAGCTTGACGTCTCTCCTACTCTCCGCGGCATCCCGACATCCCTGCGTAAAGCCGCTTTTTGAGAAAAGTGCATAGCTTTTTCGTTGCCGCCTAAAGAGCTCGCTTCGGTACACGAGCTTTTGCAGCACGTCTTCGCCCACCGGCTCATTGCGCCATTTGCACTCCGCAAACAGCGCAGTGCCCTCGCCATCGTCAACAATCAAGTCGATTTCTTCCTGCGTATGCGTGTGATTATCCGTCCCCCACCATCGCCCGACGCTCGCCGGAACCACATCGAGCTGGCCCGCGCGCGCGAGTTCGTACACGTATTGTCTGCATATAAGCTCAAAGACCGTACCCATGTAATCCGATACGTGCGGCTCAATGCGCTTATACGCCATCTCGGCCATATCGTTTTGAATCAGCCCAATGTTCTGCGGCACAAACTTGTACCAGAACCTAAACATCTGGTCGCTCAGCAGATACACGGCTCGCTTATTGCTCGTCTCGTTTAGGGGCAGCTCGCGCTCGACAATCCCAAGCGACGCCAGCTTATCCACATAGCTCTTTACGTTGCTCGCAGGGATTCCCGTAGAGCTCGCAATCTCCGAGATCCTCGAGCGCCCCTGAGCAATTGCTTGCACGATCGCATCATATTGCTCGGGATTGCGGCACTCTTGCAACAGCAGGTTACTCGGCTCCTCAAAGAGATAGCCCGTAGGAGTAAGAAAAAGACGTTTGATGTTGTCCTTGAGCGATGCGGTAGGATCGACTTTCTCGATATATGCAGGAATGCCGCCCGTCATGCCATAGCAAACCGCAGCGTTTTCGCGACCCATGCTCTGCCACAGGTCGAGGGTCGTCGTAAAATCGAGCGGCATGACCTTAAACTGGGCCGTACGCCTACCGTATAGCGGACTCTCGTAGCCCAGCACCTGCTCTTCCATAAACGAAAGCGACGACCCGCACAGGATAAGCATGAGCTTGGTCTCTTTGTACAGGTGATCGATCTTGTCTTGCAGCAACGAGCTGATTTCGGGATTCGATTGGGCGAGATAGGGATACTCGTCAATCACGACAACCAAACGTTCCGTGCGAGCCATGGTGGCCAATGCATCGAACGCCTCGTCAAAACTACGAAACGACACGCCTGCAGCACCAACCGAACCCGCAAGTATCGCCTGGCTAAAGCCGTGCAGGTTTGCCTCTGCATTGGTACGACGAGCTTGAAAGTAAATAGCCTTCTTGTCTTGGATGAATTCTGTGATGAGACGCGTTTTGCCCACACGACGACGGCCGTAAATCACAGGCATCTCAAAGGAGCCCGTGCCATACAGTCGATTGAGCTCGGACATTTCCGCTGTTCTTCCGATAAACATAGGGCCATCCTTCCTTTACGTTATAGCTAGCTATATTATACCTTCCTATAATATAGCTAGCTATAACGTAATTCGACAAGCGGGCCACGCAAGGAGGGGGGGGTACACCACCGCACATGGACCGTTCCGGAAAATATATCCCGTTCTGGAGCCAAAAACTGGGCCGTAGTTTCCGCCAAGCATTCCATCCGGAAAGCGTGTCCCGTTCTGAGCCTGAATTCTGGGATGCACTTTCCGCTGAAGCTTCTACCGGAAAATGCATCCCATTCCGAGCGCTCATTCCGGGTCACGGTTTCCTCAGGTACAAGACGACGATCCTCCGCCCTTATCACATGCCTTCAAATATGCGATCCAGAAACACAAAACAGCAGATAGAATGCTCTTTTTCAAAAAGTACACGTCTCGAAACTTACCAAGACTTCATATCCAGCTACCGTTCACGGTCGCCGATTACCGCCCACCGATTCAAACAAGAAATATGTCGCCAAAAGCAGGTCATCTACCTGCATGGTTAGATTTTGGTCAGCTTTTGGTCAGCTGAGCGGCAAGTTCCAGCTGATACGTTTTTGCTACCCAAAAGGAGGCGGTAGCTCATGACCCATTGCAATGACCAGCTCATCGACCAACTGCTCACTCAAGCCGAACAAGAGGGGCGCTGTCTGATTCCCCCGAGCACGGCAATCCGAAAAGCGCTCCTTCGGCGCACCGGCGGCACGGTTGTCTCGCCCATGCCGGGGTTGTTTGCGCAAAAAACGCGCTGGGATGAACTCAACCGAGCGCAACGCCATTGCGAAATCCTCCGCGCCCTTGCGATCATCCATCCCGATTGGACGTTCTGCTCGTTTTCGGCAGCTTGCCTGCTGGGGCTCGAGGTCTCGTGGCGACACCTGAACGTCGTGCATGTTTGCAGCTCGACAAAGCCGTCGGCTCGTCCGGGCGCACATATTCAGCGACACCAGATTGAGCCGGCCGGAGCAATACGCAGAGCCGGCATATCGGTAACGCCGCCCATCCAAACGGCCACAGATTGCCTGCTGCAAACTGGTTTTGCCGACGGCATGCCCATTGCCGATTCGGCGATCTCAAAGCTCGGCCTTGCGCCGGAACAGCTGATGGAGGCCGTTGAGCAACGAGCGACTGCCCGCAATGGTCGCGCGATTCGCACCGCCCTCACAACGCTTCGATATGCCGACGCCCGCGCCGAGAGCGGCGGGGAATCGGTCGCCCGAGCCGTCATGATCGAGACGGGCTTTGCGCCCGACTGGCTTCAATACGAGTTGACGGACCCCTTCGATTCGGCCAAGCCCATACGAACGGACTTTGCCTGGGAGCGCCAGGCGCGGGAACTCACGCTGGGCGAGCTCGACGGGCTCATCAAATATACCGACCAGACCATGCTGGCCGGACGCACCACCGCCGAGGCGCTCGTTGCCGAACGACAGCGCGAGGCGCACCTATCGCTCTACGGCCACCCTCTGCTGCGCTTTACCATGAACGAGGTCCGCTCGGCAGGAATGCTCGCCAAAAAGCTGCAGACGGCAGGCATCCGGCAGACCGCGCTGCCGACATGGCTCAACGACGTGGACCTGTAGGAGCTGCTAGGCCACGCATCGCCGGATCGCACCCCCCTATTTGGGCCGCGTTTTCCCAACGGCCACGCCAACGGAAAGCGCGTCCCAGGCTGGACGCTCAAAACGGGACGCACTTTCCGGATGGCGGACCTAGCGGAAAGCGTGTCCCGGAATGAACGCTCAAACTGGGATGCACTTTCCAAGTGAGCGGTTAGCGGAAAGCGCATCCCACTCTGAGGCATGATTCCGGGACGCAGTTTCCGGTTGAGGGCTGTTCCGGAAAGTGCGTCCCATTTTGAGGCATGATTCCGGGACACAGCTTCCGGTTGAGGACCGATCCGGAAAGTGCGTCCCGTTCCGAGACTGGATTCCGAGACGCGGCCTCCGCTCCAAACAAAAGGCCCCGACTCGCGATGGAGCTGGGGCCAAAGGCGCAGCATATACAGTTGATGTTGAGCGCGAACAGCCCATCAGCAATGGTCGTCCGCACCCCATCCTACCCGCGGTTGCGAACGCGGCTGTACGGCGTATCCACCATGGGCAGATCCGGACGCAGCTTGCCGTCGAATGCGCGATAGGCGTTCTGTACGGCGGGCGCCGTGGGAATCGTTGCGATCTCACCGATGCCCTTGCCGCCGTATGCCACGGGCAACAGCTCGTCCTTCTCCACGTAGATGGCGTGGATATTCGGAATCTCGGGCGCACGGAACAGCCCGAGCGTACCGTACCTTGCCTGGGGTACGCAGTCCTTGAGCGGCCAGTCCTCGGTAAGCGCATAGCCCATACCCATGAGCACGCCGCCTTCGATCTGACCCTGGATGGAGATGGGGTTGACCACCTTGCCGGAATCGTGCGCGGCATAGACCTCGCTCACGCGGCCGTCATCATCCAGAATGACCACATGCGTGGCAAACCCGTAGCAGATGTGGCTCTTGGGGTTGGGAACGTCGGCGCCCAGCTTGTCGGTCGGCTCCAGGTACACGTAGCCAAACTCGCATCCCTCGAGCGCCTTGATGGCAGCCGCGGGATCCTGAGGATGCATACCCTGGCCGGCGACGAGCTCCTGCGTGCGCAGCTGATAGGCGCGACCGTCATCGTACTCAAT
The DNA here is from genome assembly GCA_900544995.1 of uncultured Collinsella sp. Lineage (GTDB taxonomy): Bacteria > Actinomycetota > Coriobacteriia > Coriobacteriales > Coriobacteriaceae > Collinsella. The sequence continues at coordinate 10,110 of UQXC01000017.1, forward strand.
CTTGACGCCGTCGCCATGCGCGCTCACAGGAGCATCAGGCGCAGGCTTGCCGGCCTCGATGCCAACCATGGCATCGCGCAGCAGGAAGGCGGCACCGCGCACGGCCTCGCCGGTCACGACCGTCTGACGTGAGCCAGACGTGGTGCCGGAGTCGGGAGCGTTCTCGGTGGAGCACTCGCCATTGGCAATGCAGCTCAGCGGCAGACCGCATGCCTCGGCAACGTCCTGCAAAAAGACGGTGTTGCAGCCCTGGCCGATGTCGGACGTGGCGGCATAGACCACGGCCACGCCGTTCTCGACACGAATCTTGCAGCGGCCGGCGTCGGGCAGGCCAACGCCCACGCCAGCGTTCTTCATAGCGCAGGCAATGCCGGCGTGGCCGGGATGCGCATAGTAGGCATCCTTGACCTCGAGCAGTGTCTCCTTAAGCGCCGTGGAGCAGTCGGCAATCTGGCCGTTGGGCAAAACCTCGCCCGGCTCGATGGCGTTTCTGTAACGAATCTCCCACGGATCCAGGCCGACCTTCTCTGCCAGCAGGTCGATCAGGCTCTCGAGCGCAAACTCGGACTGGCAAACGCCAAAGCCGCGGTACGCGCCGGCGGGTGGGTTGTTGGTGTAGTAGCCATAACCGCGAATGTCGGTGTTCTGGTACTTGTAGGGGCCGACGGCATGCGTGCAGGCGCGCTCGAGCACCGGGCCGCACAGCGACGCGTAGGCGCCGGTGTCAAAGTTGATCTCGCAATCCAGACCGGTAAAGTTGCCCTCGGCGTCGCAGCCCAGCGTAAAGGTACCGTCCATGGCATGGCGCTTGGGATGGAAAGCGAGCGACTCGGCACGCGTGAGCTTGCACTTCACAGGACGCTGAAACTTATATGCGGCGAGCGCGGCCAGATGCTGGATGGACACATCCTCCTTACCGCCAAAGCCGCCGCCCACGAGCATGGTCTCGACGACCACGCGCTCGGGCTCGCTATCCCAGCCAAACATGTGGGCGCACTCTTTGCGCGTGTCGTAGGCACCCTGGTCGGTCGACTGCACCTTGACGCCGTTCTTGTACGGGAAGGCAACGGCGCACTCGGGCTCCAAGAAGGCATGCTCGGTAAAGGGCGTGGTAAAGCGCTGTGTTACGGTGAACGCGCTCTCCGCAAGCGCCTTGGCGGCGTCGCCGCGCGTCACGTGGCGGCTCTGGCACACGTTGTCCTTGAGCTCCACCGTGTTGCCAAAGGCAAAGAAGCTGTCATGCAGGCGCGGGGCGTCGGCGGCCCTGGCCTCGACAATGTTGCGCACGGGCTCCAGCGGCTCGTAGTCAATCTTTACGAGCTTCTTGGCCTTCTCGAGCGTCGCCTCGTCCTCGGCAACCACCAGCACGATGGCATCGCCCACGCAGCGGGTGATATCGCCCTGGGCGATCATGACGTCCCAGTCCTGGATAAGGTGGCCGACCTGGTTAACCGGCACGTCCTCGGCGCGCAGGATGCCCACCACACCGGGCAGGGCCTCGGCCTTGGAGGTGTCGATGGAGAGCACACGGGCGCGCGGATACTTGGAGCGCACGGCGCTGGCATAGGTCAGGCCCGGCTGATCGAGCTCGTCGATATCGTCGGGGTACTTGCCCTCACCGAGCACCTTCTTGCGCACGTCGATACGAAAGGCGCGCTTGCCCACGCCGTAGTCATCGCCGCGCTCCAGGTCCTCGTCGATCTGCTTTTCGCCACGGAGCACCGCAGCTGCCAGCGAAATGCCCTCGATAATCTTTTTGTAGCCGGTGCAGCGGCAGACATTGCCGCGGATGGCGTACTTGATCTGCTCCTCGGTGGGCTCGGGATCCTCGGCGATCAGCGCTGCACCCGCCATGACCATACCGGGGATGCAAAAACCGCACTGCACGGCGCCCACGGCGCCAAAGGCGTACACAAAGGCCTCGCGCACGTCCTGGGGCAGGCCCTCGACGGTCACGATGCTACGGCCGGCGGCAAGAGCGGTGGTCAGTACGCACGCCTTGACGGCCGCACCGTCCACATGGATGGTGCAGGTACCGCACGCGCCCTCGGAGCAGCCGTCCTTGGCGGAATGAATGTGCAGGTCGTCGCGCAGGTAGCGCAGCAGTGGTTTATTCTCCGTCGTCGTGTGCTCGACACCGTTAACGGTAAAAGTGAATTCCTGTGCCATGGTGATTCCCTTCTACACGCCGGCGGCGATGCCGGTGCGGTCGTGGATGGCGCCATGCGGGCAGACGACGGCGCACATGCCGCACGACAGGCAGTCCACGCCGTCGATATGGGCGCAGTTGTCCTCGATGCGGATAGCGCCGGCAGGGCACTTTTTGGCGCACATACCGCAACCGATGCAGCTCGTGTCGCAGACCTTGCGCGCAATGGCACCCTTATCGGTGTTGTTGCAGCGCACCAGAATGTTCTGGTAGCCGGGAACGAAGGCAATCACGCGCTGCGGGCACGCCATGCCGCACAGGCCGCAGCCCGTGCACTTGGAGCGATCTACGCGGGCGATGCCATCGACCAGCGCAATGGCACCGTGGGGGCAGGCCGTGACGCAGGCGCCACAGCCAATGCAGCCTTCGCTGCAGCGGGCGTCGCCGCCTGCGGAGGCGCAACCGCTTCCGCAGGCAACGTAGGCCACGTTATGTTGAATGGATTTGGCCATAAGAGACTCGCCTATTTCTTAAGAAGGTACGAATAGTTGTCGCGCACAGCCCTGATGGTCAGGCGGACGGCCTCGGGAAGGCCGGTGTTGACGGCATCGACCGAGACGGTACGGACGGTGCCGGCGACGCGGACCTTAAAGTGGTCCTCGTCCACGGCCAGGAAGCCCTCGTTCTCGGAGTTCTCCATGTCCTCCTCGCTCCAGAACAGGGTGAGCTTGTCCTTATAGGGACGACCCTCCTGGTAGGGGCAGAACACGGCGCAGTTGCCGCACTCGTTGCACATGCCATCGACGTGGACGACCTGATGCTTGGCCAGGCCCGGCACCTTAATTGCCACGTTGGCGCGGTTGGGGCACACGTCGCAGCAAACCTCGCACACCGAGCCGCAGCCCAGGCAGCGGGTCTTGGTGCAGTTGCGCTTGTCGCGGCACAGCGACCCCTTGCGCTCGTAGCTGGCGTCCTCGCGGCCGGCCTGCTCGTTGCAGTCGGCGTACTTGTTAAAGTCCACGCCGGCAATGGCACGGGCGACTTCGGCGGCATCGGCAATAGCCTCGACCACGGTGGCAGGACCGCGACGGCAGTCGCCGGCAGCCCAAACGCCCTCGACGCCGGTGGAGGTGGCGGCAAGACGGCCGCGACGGTCGTGCTCGACGCCCGCGGCATCGTACAGGCTGGCATCGATGCCCTCGCCCACGGCGCAGATCACCGTGGTGGCGGAAAGCTCGACGGTCTCGCCCGTGGCGACGGGGCTGCGACGGCCGCTTGCATCCGGCTCGCCGAGCTCCATGACGTCGCAGGTCAGCACGGAGCCGTTGAGTGCCTTGGGCGCCAGCAGCTCGCAGAGCTCAACGCCGTCGGCAAGAGCAAGATCGAGCTCTTCCTCGTCGGCGGGCATCTGCTTCTTGGTGCGGCGATACACCAGGCGCACGTTCTTCACACCAGCCAGACGCTTGGCCACGCGGGCCGCGTCCATGGCGGTGTTGCCGGCGCCAATGACCACGACGTCCTCGCCCAGCTCGAGTTTCTCGCCCTTCTTGGCGGCCTCGAGGAACTCCAGCACATCGAGCTCGGCACCCTCGCCCAGGCCCGCAGAGCCGGGCATCCAGGCACCGGTGGCCACGACCACGTCGGTAAAGCCCTGGTCCTTGAGCTCGTCAATGGAATCAACGCGAGCGTTGAGCTGCACCTTGGCGCCAAAGGCTAGGCAGAGCTCGGCATCGTGGGAGATATCGTCGCTCGCGATGCGGAACTCGGGAATCACGTGACGGACCACGCCACCGAGCGAATCGCGGGCCTCAAAGATGGTGACGGGCACGCCGGCACGCGTCAGGAAGAACGCCGTCGCCAGGCCGGCCGGGCCGCCGCCGATAACGGCAACGTTGCGCTCGCCGTCGTTTGCGATGGCCTGGGCACGCAGCTTGGGCAGCACGGCGGTCATGGCCTCGCGGGCGGCCTTGAGCTTGCTGGCGCGAATCTGGGCGCCCTCGGGCTCGTAGAACGCACGCTCGCAGGCACGGCCGCAGGGATGCGGGCAGATGGTGCCGGTAATGAACGGCAGGGCGTTGCGCTCGATGATGATGTTGAGTGCGTCCTCGTAGCGGCCCTCGTCAACAGCCGCCAGATAGGCGGGAATATCCTGCTGGATGGGGCAGCTCGTGCGGCACGGCGTGGTAAAGCAATCGGAAAGCGGGCTCTTGCCGGCGACCTTGCGGTCGGGCAGCGGACGCAGCGGCTTCTTGTAGAGCGGGTTGGTGAGCGAATCGGCCTGGATCGCGGTCACGGCCTCGAGCGAAATGCCCTCAAACGGCTTGCCGTCCAGATCGGTAAACTCGCCGGCCATCTGGCTAAAGCGCTCGTAGCCACCGGGCTTGAGCACGTCGGTCGCCAGGGTAACGGGCCAAATGCCGGCATCGTACAGGGCGCGGATATTGTAGACCGTGGCACCGCCAGAGTAGCTAATGCGTAGTTTGCCATCGAACTGCTCGGTAATGCGGCGGGCAGCCTCGATGGTCAGCGAGAACAGCGAACGGCCCGACATGTACATCTCGGTGGAGGGCAGCTCGTTTCTCGTCACGTCGACGGGGAACGTGTTGGTCAGCTTGACGCCAAACTCCAGGCCGCGCTCGGCGCACAGGGCAATCAGGCGCTCGAACATAGGCACGGCGTCGGCCCATTGCAGGTCCTCGCGGAAGTGCGTGTCATCGAAAACGATGTAGTCAAAGCCCAGCTCGTTGAGGCGCTGGCGGGCAAACTCATAGCCCAGCAGTGTGGGGTTGCACTTGATGTAGGTGTTGAGGCCCTTCTCGGTGATCAGATAGGTCGCGATGCGCTCGATCTCGGCCGGCGGGCAGCCGTGCAGGGTAGACTCGGTGATGGAGTTGGAGACGCGTGCCGGGATGGACTCGACGAACGCGGCGTCGACATGCTCAAACTTGTCCAGGTTGGCGAGCGCCCATGCGCGGCACTCGTTCCAGACGTCGGAGCCGCTGGCGTCCTTCATGCCCTCGATGTAGGCGTCGACCTTGGGGCTCTTGATGCCCTCCAGGTCATAACCCACGGACATGTTGAAGACAAAGCCGTCCGGGCTGCCCAGGCCGTACTCGCGAGCGATCAGGTGGCAGGCAAACCATGCCTTCACGTACTCGGCAAAGGCCTGCGGAACCTCGAGCTCGGTCGACCACTCGCAGTTGTAGCACTCGTCCTGCGCCACGATGCAGGGCTTGTTCACACACTTGGAGAGCTCCTCGCCGTCCATAACCTGAACGGTCTTAAGCTCAAAGAAGCGGGAACCGGCCACGTAGGATGCCACGATGTTTTGGGCAAGCTGCGTATTGGGACCGGCGGCCGGGCCAAACGGAGTCTCGATGCGCTCGTCAAAAATGGGAAGCGCGCCCTCCTGGTTGGTCGTGACCATCTTGCGCACGCCAAAGACGGCGCCCTGAGTCTTGTGCTCCTCGATGATCCAGTTCATCAGCTGCGAAAACGGGATCGGCCTCATGATGTCGCTCATAGTGAGCTCCTCTCTGTAACGCCCGGCGAGACCGCGCGGCGGGCGCAAATACGGTGTAGCGCTAGCACAGCGCCGGCGACCCCGCGGAGGTCGCCTATACGCGCGTCGAATGCGGCGAAACACCCGACGCGCGTGAATCTACTTGTGAATTAGTAGGTGCGATCGTTGAGCGTGCTCCAGAGCTTCTTGGACTCAGCCATGGTCCACGCGTTGATCTTGTCCTCATCAATCCCAACGAACTCGCGATCCTTGTACAGGACGCGGCCGTTGATGATGGTGGTGCGGCAGTTTTTGCCCATCATGCCAAAGAGCATGTGGCCGTCGATGTTCTCCTCGCTCAGCGGCGTAAAGGGCTTGTAGTCCATAACGATAACGTCGGCGGCAGCGCCGGCCTCGAGCACACCAAGCTTGCGATCGAAGTACTTGCTCGCCATCTTGGCGTTGTTCTCAAACAGCATCGTCATGGCCTCGCACCAGCCCACGTTGGGCATGGCAGCGTTGTGGCGCTGAATGATCAGGAAGACCTTAAGGCTCTCGAGCATATCGTGGGTGTAGGCGTCGGTACCCATGCACACGGGGATGCCGCGGCGGAAGAACTCGAGCACGGGGGCGCAGCCCACGGCGTTGCCCATATTGGATTCGGGGTTGTTGACCAGCCAGGTGCCGGACTCCTTGACGATATCCATCTCGGCAGGCGTCACGTGGATGCAGTGGCCCAGCATGGTGTCGGGACCAAGCAGGTTGTGCTGCAGCAGGCGCTCGACGGGGCTGATGCCACCGCGGTTGAGGCGGGAGTCCCACACGTCATTCATGCCCTCGCACACATGGATGTGGAAGCCGGTCAGGCCGTTGTTGGCCTCGGCCATCTTGTCCATGGTCTCGTCCGACAGCGTAAAGGTGGCATGCCCGCCAAACATGGCAGCGATCATGTGGTTGTCGTTATCGCGACGCTCCTTGGCGGCCCACTGGGCAAATTCGGCGTTCTCGGCAATGGCCTGGTCGCATTTTTCCTGGCCACGGCGATCGGAAACCTCGTAGCACAGGCACGAACGCATGCCCAGCTCCTGAGCTGCATCCTTAATGGTAAAGAGGCTTCCCGGGATCTCGCAGAAGCTCGCATGGTGATCGAAGATCGTGGTGACGCCATCACGGATGGAGTCCAAAATCGTGGCATAGGCGCTGGCCTTGGTGCCGTCGAGCGTCAGGTTGTCGTCGATCTTCCACCACTGCTGCTCAAGATTCTCCAGGAAGTTGGTGGGGTTGCAGCCCTTAATGGCAAGGCCGCGGGCCAGACCCGAGTAGATGTGGGTGTGGCAGTTGATGAGTCCGGGCATGATGAGGTTGCCCTGGGCATCGACGTACTCGGCATCCGGGTACTTGGCCTTGAGCTCGCGCTCGAGGCCCACTTCGACGATCGTATCTCCGTCAATGGCGACCGCACCGTTTGGAATAAACGGGGTCTGAGCGTTGCGGGTAAAGACGGAACCGTTAGCGACCAGAAGCATGGATGCTCCCTTCAACATCAGAGGCGGGGTTTGACACCTCTGACATGGCGGAGTGCGAAGCGCCGGCCTACACCGGAAACGGGCCCTCTCCCGTCAACGCTTCACCAAAGGGACAAACCCTTTGAAGTGCGGCTTGGTGCCGCATGGCGTCGGCGGACGAGGCGATGCGTCCGCCGACGAATAGCACCGAATTGGTTACTTCTTGCTCTCGGGCAAGACCAGATCCACGGCAGCGTCCTTGGCAGCATCGATGTGCTGAGCCACGACCGGCGTCTGCGGAAGGATCAGGTTAAGGACAATGGCCATGATGGCGGTGGGGGTTACGGCATTGGAGCCGATGACGGTGGACACCCAGGCGGGCATACCCTCGCCGGCAAGGCAACCGCTGGCCATCCAGATACCCAGGCCAAAGACGACGGAGGTGCCGACGATGGTGGTAGTGCGCTGCGTGAGGCCCTCGCGGGTGAACATGCGCACGCCGTTCATGGTGATGGTGCCAAAGACGCCGACGGTCGCGCCGCCGATGACGGGCTGCGGGATAGCGGAAAGGACGGCAGAGAGCTGCGGGAACAGACCGGCGATGGCAAAGACGGCCGCAATGATCACAAAGACCCACTTGTTGACGACCTTGTTGGAGCAGATGATGCCCACGTTCTGGCCAAGGGCGCTGGTGGGAAGACCGCCCAGCAGACCGCCGACCATAGAGGTGAGGCCCTGGGACACGATAGCGCCGGAGAGCTCGCGCTCGGTGGGCATACGGTCGATGGAGCCCAGGCAGGCGGCGGAGACGTCACCGATAACCTGGATGGCAACCATGGGGAACACGACGGCGAGGGTAATGCAGACCTCGGGATCAAACTCGAGCGCGTAGGGCATGAGCTTGGGAAGAGCGAAGACCTGAGCGGTGGCGACGCTGGAGAAGTCGATCATGCCAAAGGGGATGGAGACGATCATGCCAACGATCATGCCAAAGAACACGGATCCCAGCTTGAGCGTGCCCTTGCCAAAGTTGGCGAGCGCAAAGACCACGGCGAAGGTGATAAGAGCGACGCACCATGCCTGCGGGGTGCCCCACAGCGGTGTACCCATACCGCCGGCCATATACTTGACGGCCGTGGGATACAGCGAAACGCCGATGGAGAAGATGACCGTACCGGTCACGACGGGCGGGAACAGCCACTTGATCTTGCTGTAGGCCAGACCAAAGAGGACCGCGACGGCGCCGCCGACGATCTCGCCACCCAGCAGCGCACCAAAGCTAAAGCCCGAGGCACCCATGGCCTGCAGGGCCGGCAGGAACGCGAACGAAACGCCCATGACGATGGGCAGGCCGCCGCCGATGCGACGGAAGGGAGCGAAGGCCTGAAGGGCCGTGTCGATCGCCGAAAGAATGAGGGCGACCTGGATGATGTCGGTACTCTGCTGGCTATTAAAGCCGTAGACGCCGGCCATGATGACCGCCGGGGTAATGATGCCGGCAAACGATGCCAGTACGTGCTGAAGGGCACACGGGATCATTTCCTTAACGGGAGGCATGCCTTCGCGAGTGAACAGGGCTTCAGTGCCGTTCGTAACCGTCTCCTGGGTCATTTGACCACCAATCCTCGAAGTAGTTGTTTTCGCATCTGACGCTCTATTGTGACGCAGTGCGGGGTTGAGGTTGTGCCTTCATTGCATATCGTATTAAAGATGATTCTCATTCTCAATAATAATTTTTTGTTATCAGACTATTCTTCAGCTGAAATTACGCATTTCCGCAGGTCAGGAAAGTGTCTGGTCAAAATAACATCTAACATTTCTTTTGGTCAACCGTTTACCGCTAAATTTCTACCGTTCGTCTGCATTACGCAATGTACCTGCGGATATACGAGATGATGGGCAGCGTGTTACCATGAGAAAAAATTGTTATGAACATTTCCGATTTCACCCAAAGGAGTTGCCCGTGAACGAGACCGTACGTCGCTTTTTGCCGATGGTCGATTTTCTGGAGCAGATACTCGGCAAAAACAGCGAAATCGTGCTGCACGATTTCTCGGATCCCGACCACGCCATCGTCGATATTCGCAACGGCATCGTGAGCGGCCGCAAGGTCGGCGGTCCCGCCACCGACCTGGCACTCAAGATCATGCACGACGCCAAGTATCGTGACCTGCCGTTTATTACGGGCTACGAGGGGCGCGGTGCCGGTGGCAAGACGTTGGAGTCGGCGACGTACTTTATCCGCGAGAATGACGAGATTGTCGGTATGCTCTGCGTCAACACTGACCTCTCGACCGTGCGCTCCATCAACGCCATGGCGCAGCAGCTCATGGCGTGCTTCGACGCGGCGCCTAGACAGGCAGAGCCCGCGTCTATCGAGGTCGAAAGCCTTTCGGAGTCTACACAGGAGCTCATCGACCGCAGCATTGCCGAGTTGCTGAGCGCGCGCGGGCTGGATGTAGCATCGCTTGGTCAAAGCGACCGCGTGGACGTCATTCGCCACCTCAACGGCAACGGGGTGTTCATGCTCAAGGGTGCCGTGGCCTGCGCCGCCACCGCGCTGGGCATCTCGGAGCCCAGCGTCTACCGCTACCTGCAAAAAGTCCGCAAGGAAGGCTAAACGTTAACCCTTGGGGACGGAGGGAAACGGATCATTTTTGTCGCATCGCTTGACAAAAGACCCTGCAGTTCACAGTCACTGCAGGGTCTTTTTGCATGTCATGTTTTGTTTTCGCCAACGTCTTAGAGAGCGGCGACGACCTCGATCTCGACCAGACCGCCGGCCGGAAGGGCGGCAACCTGGAAAGCGCTGCGCGCGGGGAACGGAGCCTCGAACTTGGAGGCGTAGATCTCGTTCACGGCAGCGAAGTCGGCGATGTCGGCCAGGTAGACCGTGGTCTTGACGACATCGGCAAAGGTGGCGCCGGCAGCGGTCAGCAGGGCCTCGACGTTAGCAAGGGACTGCTTAGCCTGGGCCTCGACGCCCTCGGGCATCTTGCCGGTTGCGGGGTCGATGCCCAGCTGGCCGGACAGGAACACCATGTTGCCGGTCTGGATGCCGGGGGAATACGGGCCGATGGCTGCGGGTGCGTTATCGGAAGACACGACGGTCTTGCTCATGTTTTTCTCCTTACGATCAGATAGAGAGCGTGAGCGCGGCGTTCACACCGGGAGGCACAATTCGGTCTGAACACCGCGCTTGATTTGGGATAGTACTCAAGGTTTCCGCGCGATGCAAGATTATTATCACGTTGCGAGAATATTTTATCGCCCAACGGCGCCTGTCAGCCGCTGAACGGCACGACCGGACGGTAAAGCTCAGAATGATCCGTTTCCCTCCGTCCACTATGGATCACCTGATTCGATGGGGACGAAGGGAAACCGATCACTCTTGCTGCAAGGGCTGCTGAAGACTTTATCCTGCTTGGGCCGCAGGGCTCGTCCATCGCAACAGCACCACTATACTTTTTAAGCATCTGAGCATTTTGAAAGGCAGGATATGACCGCAACCGCCAGTCGAACCACCAACCGCAGACCCGAGCTTTTGGCGCCCGCCGGAGGACCCGAGCCCTTTGCCGCCGCACTCGCCGCCGGGGCAGACGCCATCTACTGCGGCATGGGCAGCTTCAACGCCCGCCGCAAGGCCACCAACTTTACCGACGAGGCCTTTGAGCAAGCCTGCCGCGCCGCACATCTAGCCGGGTCGCGCGTCTACGTCACGGTCAACATCGTCATCAAGCAGTCCGAGATGGGCGATGCGCTGCAACTCATCCATCGCTGCTCCACGCTGGGCGCCGACGCCTTCATCATCCAGGACTGGGGCCTGTTCTTTGAGGTCAAGCGCACGATGCCCGGCATCGAAACGCACATCTCAACCCAGGCGAACATCCACGACGACCGCGGAACCCTTTGGTGCCGCGAGCAGGGCGCCGACCGCGTGACCCTCTCGCGCGAGCTTTCCATCGACGAGATTGCCGCCATTCACGATGCCGCGCCCGATGTGGACCTTGAGGTCTTTAGCCACGGCGCCATCTGCTTTTGCTACTCGGGTCTGTGCCTGCTCTCGAGCTTTGCCATGGCGGGCCGCTCGGCCAACCGCGGCATGTGCGCTCAGCCCTGTCGCCTGCCTTACGAGCTGATCGACGAGAACGGCCGCACGCTCTCCCCTGCTGGTCGCGAGCGCGCTCTATGCCCGCGTGACACCAACACCTCACAGCTTGTTCGCCGTCTGTATGACGCCGGCGCCGCATCGCTCAAGCTCGAGGGCCGCATGAAGGCGCCCGATTACGTGTACTCAATCGTCGATGTGTATCGTCACGAAATTGACGACATGCTGGCAGGGGTCGCCGTTGCCAAGGACGAGGAAGCCGCCCGCCAGCGCCAGCTCAAGCGCTGCTTCAACCGCGACTTTACGCACGCCTATCAGGACGGCACCTCGGGCGACGAGATGATGAGCTACGAGCGCTCCAACAACCGCGGCCAGATCGTGGGCACGGTGCTGGGCAGCCGCCCGGCCAACCGCGATGTGCGCGGCCTCAAGCCCGACGACCGCCGTCGCCGCGCCGCCATCGCCCGCATTGAGCTGTTTGAGCCCGTGGGCAAGGGCGACCTGCTGGAGCTTCGCCACGATAACGAGTTTGACCAGTTCCTGACCACCATTGCCGCCGATGATGCCGCCGCGGGCGATGTTATCGAGTGCCGCGTGCCCCGCAGCATGCCCGGGGGCTGCCGCGTCCGCGTGATTCGCAGCCAGCGTGCCATCGACGCCGCCGGCGCCGCGCTCAAGCGCGATGTGCTGTGCCGCCGAGCTGTTGATGTGTCCGTCGTGGCGCGCCTGGGCGAGCCGTTTACTGTCACACTCACCTGCTGTGACAACCCCGTGCTCACCGCCACCGCCACGGGCTTCACCGTCGAGGCCGCCAAGACTCGTGCGGTTGAGGCGTCCGATCTGGTTGAGCATGTGGGCCGCATGGGCTCCTCGCCCTTTGAGGCAGCGAGCTTTGATGTGGCGCTCGAGGAGGGCTGCGGTATGGGCTTCTCCGCCGTGCACAAGGTGCGCGCCGCCGCCTGTAAAGCCTTGGAGGAGGCCATTCTGGCGCCGTACGAGGAGCGCGCGAAAACGCTCGAGTTGCCGGTGCTCGACAAATGTACGCGCGCCATGCCCGCGCATTACCGCGACGAGCCGCAGACCTGCGCCACCGTCACCACGCTCGAAGCCGCCGAGGCTGCTCGTGCCGAGGGCGCTGCGCGCATCTATATGACCACCGACGTGCTCGAGGCTGTCGGACTCTCCCCTGCCGATGCATTTGAGCAGGGTATCGTGCCCGTACTCGACGAGGTCTGCCGCGCCGTCGACCACGAGCGCGTCGACCCGTGGGTTGTTGCCGGCGCCACGGTCGCTATCGGCAACATCTCTGAGCTTGCCCTGGCCGCCCAGGTTGGCGCCACGGCGGAGGTCCGCTCTTGCCTGCCGGTGCACAACACGCCCTGCATGGAGGCGCTTGCCGAGCGTGGAGCCGGTGCGTTTTGGCTCTCGCCCGAGATCACGCTCGACGAGATTGTCTCGCTCGGCGCCGTCGCGCCCGCGGCTCTGGGCATCACCGTCTTTGGCCGCCCGCGTGTCATGACAAGCGAGCATTGCATTCTGCAGGTTGCCAACGGCTGCATCCACGATTGTGCCAACTGCCGCCTGCGTGCCCGCAAGCTCTCGCTCAAGAATATCGACGGAAAGGTCATGCCCGTCCGAACCGACATCCACGGCCGCTCTCGCCTGTACGATGCCTACCCCATCGACCTCACGCCGCAGGTCCCTCAGCTGCTCGATGCCGGCGTGCGTCGTCTCATGGTAGACGGAACGCTGCTCGAGACGGATGAGGTGGGCCGTGCCGTCGCCCGCGTTCGTCGCGCCGTCGAGGTCGCGCAAGCCGGCCGCAAGCCGGCCGCCCGCCTACGCGGTGCCACCTCGGGCTGCATGTTTGTGGGAATCAGCTAACCGAAAGGCTTACACGTGAACGAAGAACCTCAAGTCCTCTACTGCGACGCCTGGCTCATGGCCATCGACAAGCCCGCCGGCATGATCGTCCACGGCGACGGCACCGGCGAGCGCACGCTCACCGACTACGCCAGCGACCTGCTGCTGGCGATGGGCGACGGCTTTGCCGCGACCGACATGCAACCGCTCAACCGCCTGGACCGCGACACCACCGGCGTGGTGCTGTTCTCGCTCGACAAGCAGACGCAGCCCGCCTTTGACCAGATGATTATCGACCACGCATTCGAAAAGCACTACCTGGCGCTCGCCGAGGGCAAAATCGACTGGAACGAAAAGCTCATCGACAAGCCCATCGCCCGCGACCGTCACGACAGCCGCAAGATGCGCGTCGGCGCCAGCGGCAAGCCGTCTCAAACGCGCGTGAAGGTGCTCAAGCGTCTTAAGAGCCGTCGTGGCCTGCCCACGCGCTCGTATATCGATGTCGAGCTGCTCACCGGCCGCAAACACCAGATCCGCGTGCATCTGGCGAGCGAGCGTCATCCCCTGGTGGGCGACGAGCTCTATGGCACGCCGCGTCCCTGCGGCCTGATGCTCCATGCCCACAGCGTGTCCTTTACGCATCCCGTAACCGGCGAGCACATCCACATCGAAGCCCCTTGCCCTTGGGAGCCCTAAACCACCACAATGGGGACAGGCACCTTTGTGGTGGTTTTGCCGCAATGGCTCAGCCGCGGTCCCAAAACGTCTCGATCTGTAACAGCTGGAACCCATTTTCCGGTCTATCTGTTACAGATCGAGACATTCGAATCCCCCTCAAGGGAAAATCTCAATCTGTAACAATAACTCGTCAAAATCGATCCCAGCTGTTACAGATTGAGACAAAGGGGCGGCGCGGTTCGAAAGTATCTCAATCTGTAACACCTGGCCCACTTTTAACGGTCTAGTTGTTACAGACTTAGACAAACCGGTAGACAACGAAAGCGGCAACGCCCGTAATGGACGTTGCCGCTTTTCTATTGAGAAAACTATTCGGTTTTCGTTGCTAACCACCACAATGGGGACAGGCACCTTTGTGGTGGTTTTGGCCTTGTCCCATCGCTAGACCGTGATAACGTTGTCCATCGACTGGTACTTGGCGGGCACCTCGCCCGCAGTGATGATCGTTGCATCGCGAAAGTCCGCAAACTTGACGGGCGCCACCATGCCAAATTTACTGGCGTCCGAGATTACGAAGCGTTTAGCCGTATGGCGCATCGAGATACGCTTGACCTGCGCTTCCTCGATATCCGGTGTGGTGAGACCTTGCTCGGCGGCGATGCCATTGGAACCCCAAAAGCCGCAGTTGAAGTTATAGCGGTCCAGGGTTGCCAAAGCATCGGGGCCAACGAGCGCCTCGGTCTCGGGCTTGAGTTCGCCGCCCAGCACCACGGTGCGCATACCGCGCAGGGCGAGATGCTGAGCATGGAGCACAGAATCGGTCACATAGGTGACGCCGTCGAGATGCGGAAGATGCTCGATGAGCTTGAGGGTCGTGGAGCCCGAATCGATATACACAAAGCTATCGGGCTCCACCAGCGCCGCCGCACGGGCGCAGATACGCTCCTTGTCGTCGTTATGGAGATCGCTGCGCTCGCCGATCGTCAGGTCGCGCGTCACGTGCGCGCGCTCCAGACTCGTCGCGCCTCCGTGTACCTTGGCGATACGGTGTGCGCGGTCGAGCGTCTGCAGGTCGCGCCGAATGGTAGACGCCGTCACGCCCAGGGCCTCAGCAAGCTCCGGCACGGTAACCGAGCCGGCCTGCTGCACCATCGACACGATTGCGTTGAGTCTATCTTCCGCAAGCATCGCTTACTCCTCCTCGGGGTACACGACTCCCCAGTCGGCGCGGAGCTTGGTCATCAGCTCCATAACATCAGAAGCATAGTCCAGAAGCTCGCGCTTCGAATCATCGCCGGCAACGGCCTTCTCCAGGTCGGCCATCTCGTAGCACAGAGCGTATGCCTCGGTGCCAGCGTGGACCTCCTCACGGTGACCGTCCGCAGTCCACACGATGGTCGCATGATCGGCGCGCGGATACTCGTTGACCTCGATATAGCACTTATCGAAACTGATGACCGAGCGCTTGGGCTGTTTGGAGTGGAGTGTAAGGCTCACGACGCCCAGCTGCTGCTCGGCGTTACGGCAGACAATGCCGCCCGCAACGTCGACACCGGTCTCACAGGTGTTGCCCAGCGAGACAACCTCAGCGGGCTGGCTCGCCATAAACAGGCGCATGACGGAGAGCGCATACACGCCAATGTCGAGCATGGCGCCGCCGGCAAGGTTGCGATTGTAGAAGCGATTGGTCAGATCGCCGTACTCCTTGTAGCTGCCAAAGTTGAGCTGAGCGAGATTCATGCGGCCGAACTCGCCAGCATCCATGCGACGGCGCAGCTCCTGATACAGCGGCATGTGAAGCACCGTGGTGGCGTCCATAAGGACCACGTTATGCTCGTCGGCGATGGCACGGGCCTCGTCGAGCTCGGCGGAGTTGAGGGTAATGGCTTTCTCGCAGAGCACATGCTTGCCGGCGGCCAGCGCGGCACGCAGATAGGTGATATGCGTGTTGTGCGGCGTGGTGATATAGACGGCGTCGATGTCCGGATCGGCGTAGAGGTCCTCAACCGTCTCGTACACCTTCTCGACACCATACTGCTCGGCAAAAGCCTGGGCCTTGGACAGCGTACGGTTGGCGACACCCGCGAGCTTGCGACCGGCCAGAGCGAGGGACTGGGCCATTTGGTTGGCGATAACGCCGCACCCGATCACGGCCCAGCGGAGCTCGGGGGTCGTAAAGATATCATCGGGGAACGGCTGATCCTGGACCGAGGCAAACGCCGCCTTTGCGGCTGCCGCGGAGTCGAGTGGAACCTGCTTGGAATCTGCCATGAATGCCTCCTGCGTCGTGAAAAGTCTTTCAATTCTGACAGCTATATATTCGCACAAATACGCGTGTATGTGCGTACTTCTGCGTATATAACCGCCAAACGGTCAAAATACAACCGCAGACGGCGCATATACACGCATGGTCACGCAATCCTGCGCACGCAAATACGCACAAATGCGCACTAATCATTGCTCAGAGACGGGGAATTCTACTTAGAACTTCAAAGACAGGATGATCCGCTTCACCACGTCACTCATGGCGCGCTGCAACTCTAAGGACCGTCCCAAACTGCCGACAGAAAAGGAACGTCCCCAGGCGCCGGCATTTCAAGAGCACTCATTTAAGTCTGTCCCCAATGAGTGGGAGTAATCAGAGACCCTTTGCGAGGGAGGTCGGAAACGGCCTCCCTCGTTTTTATTCATGGACTTTAGTCCGTGCCGCACGGCACGCGCGGCATAGAAAGCCACCCGCTCAGCGGGTGGAGGCCAATTTCCGCTACGCGACAAAAACCTTCCCCCTAGCATGAGGATTGTTCAGATCATCATGCTAGGGGGAATGTGATTGCTGTGGCCCAGAAAGCCGACAGCCTCGCGCACACGAAATGGCTATGCAAGTACCGCATCGCACCGAGGTCAAGCTCGTCGCCGCCATCGCCGAGAAGCACCCCAAGGTGCGCTTTGCCGTGAGCTACACCTCGGCCTACGCCGACCTTTACGACCGCATGGAGCAGGCCCTGCGCGAGCGCGTGGCCAACGCGGTGGAGATCGTCCGCTCCGACATCAGCCCCGCGCTTCTTGTCCACACCGGTCCAAACCTCGTGGGTGTAGCGGTCCAGGGACTCTAGCGGAGGCGGGGCGTTCTGCCCAAAAACAAATGCAAAAGACGAGCGCTTCTTGCCGCCCAATTGGCAAGAAGCGCTCGTCTTTTCTTAACGCGTTGTATGGCGGAGAGAGCGCAAGTCACGCGAGCGCCCTTCTTGCCAGCTCGGCCGCGCCGAGGACGATGCGGTGAGGCGAGTACATGAGCACGAGGTTCGCACACATCTGCCCCAGATAATCCCCCTCGAGCATCCACACCTCATCGTTGTCCGCGAGCTCGGCCGCGGGCTTTCCCCAGCGCGCGGCGATGGCGGGGCCGGAGGCGAGGCCCTCGAGGCAGCTCGCGTGGCTCGGGCAGACGCAGCGTCCTTCCTCGGTGGGACGGGTCCTTACCAGCATGTGGCCGGCCTCGGGGTGCAGCATGCCGTGAAGGAGCCTGCCCGCGCACATGACGCCCGCGCCCACGCCGGTGCCGATGGTCACGTAGACGGCGTCCTTGAGCCCCTTGCAGCAGCCGAAGACCGCTTCGCCGAGGCAGGCAACGTTCACGTCCGTATCGTAGGCCACCGGAATCCCGAGGGCGTCGGCAAACGCGGCGCGAAGACCATAGCCTCGCCACGCGAGCTTGGGCGTTTGGAGGATGGAGCCGTAGCGCTCGTCGGCGGGGTCGACGCAGGTCGGGCCGAAGGCGCCGATGCCCAACGCGTCCACATCGCGGGCGGCGAACCACTCGATCATCTGCGGGACGGTCTCGGCGGGCGCAAGCGTCGGGGTCTCCATACGGTCGAGGACCTCGCCGTCGCCGGACACCACGGCACAGACCATCTTGGTCCCGCCGGCCTCGAGGGCGCCGAGCCTCATTTGCTTTTCGCTCATGCGATCCTCCTTACAAAGGGACGCCCGCAGTCATGGTCAACCGCGGACGCCCATAACGTTGGCTTGTTTCGAGGCGACCCTACCTGGGCACGCGGTCCTGCCTTGCGGCAAACGGGGCGAGCACGGCGTGCGGTTCGCTTTGGTACCAGTAGGCGACGGTGGAGATGTCGTCCTCGCGCTCGTAGAGCTTGATGTCGTCGTTGCCGAGGTCCTGGAACGTCACGCGCAGGTCCTCCTTGAACGAGATCGGGTCGGGAAGGTGCCACCTGTAGAGGCCGTGCCTGGGCAG
Organism: uncultured Collinsella sp.; assembly: GCA_900544995.1. Classification (GTDB taxonomy): domain Bacteria; phylum Actinomycetota; class Coriobacteriia; order Coriobacteriales; family Coriobacteriaceae; genus Collinsella. The sequence goes on from UQXC01000017.1 coordinate 28,167, forward strand.
CGCGTCGTCGTTGGTCGCGAGCATCGGGTTCGGGTTCGGCTTGCCCGCGCTGAAGCGGTCGCGCGTGGCGTCGCGCGTCGAGCGGTACGGGTAGCCGGCGAACAGTGTGTTGAAGCACTGCGCCTCGGGCAGCGCGTGGGGCGGCCTGTCGAGGAAGGCCCAGGCACCGCCAAAGTAGTCCTCGGCTCCCGTCGAGGTGACCGTGGGGAACTCCTCGTCGCCGTCGAGGAAGAACTTCATCTCGCCCTCGCCCCACCAATAGCGCTCCAGGGCGCACAGGGCCATGTAGGTGCCGACGTAGTAGCCCTTACCGCGCACGCCGTCGAGCACGGTGTAGTCGACGCCCCTGCGGGTGCTGCGCTCGCGGTTAAAACGGGCGTGGAAGTACATGGCGTCGTCCGGCACGTCGGTGAGCGCGTAGTTGAACGTGTAGAAGATGTACTTAATGAACCCGGGGTGCTCGCTCGTAAGCGTGACTTTGGTGTGCTTCCTGAAGGGCATCTCGAAGTAGCAGTTCATGCCGCCCGTCGGGTTCACGCAGATGGGCATCGAGTTGACGATGGCGCGCTCACCGAAGCCGTTGCAGAAGAAGTCGCCGACAGGGCACTCGACCGAGGGGGTCTCCTCGTCGTCCCAGTAGAAGCGCAGCACGAGGTCGCGCATGACGAAGCTGCCGGCGGCGGTCTTGTCGGGGACGGTCATCCAGATGTGGCGGATGATGCCGGGGCCCTCGATGTCCGCGAGCGTGATGGTCTCGCCGGACTCAAGGGGCACGCAGCACGAGCCCTTGCGGCCGACGCCGAGGTGGCTGGCCGACATGGCGGCGTGGCCCTTCTCGCCCGTGATGTTCTCGGGGGTGATGGCGCGGCTTTCTTCACCGCCGTGCATCCACACGTCTTTAAGGAACTCTCTCATCGTCGACCTCCTCTATTCGTCGTCTTCGCACTCGGCGGAACTGGCACCGTTCACGTAGACGATCTGCTGGCGCGCCTCGTCGACGAGGGCGTCGAAGTCGAGTTTCTCGTCGGGGCGCGCGAGCGCGACCGTCATGGCGAGCGGGAGGTTGACACCCGCGATCACGTGGATCCGGTCGGAGGCGAAGCGGGAGAAGCGCTGGTTCACGCTGCCGCCGAGCGCGTCGGTAAGGACGACGACCTCGTCAGTGCCCGAAAGCGCCGCCTCGACCGCCGCGTCGAGCCCCTCGCCGTTGTCGTTCACGTAGGCGCAAACGGCGGTGACGGCGTCGCTCTTACCCGTAAGGAACTCGAGGGTGTCCTTGAAGCCCTGGGCGAGAAGGGAATGGCTCGCCACAACTATCTTTCTCATTGATTCACCAATCTCTTGGGTCGAAGCTAGGCGAGGATGCCGGCGGCGGAGGCGACCATCGCGAGGACGATCACCACGAGGATGAGGGCCGTCATGCTCGCGTTCTTCTTGGTAAGAAGGTAATACGCGCTTCCCGTGATGGCGGCGGGGATCATGGCAGGCAGGATCTTGTCGAGCAGCGGCTGAATCTCCATCGAGACGTCGCCGAAGCTGAAGCTAATCGGGCAGGTGACGCCGATGACCGAGGCGATGAGGCAGCCGACCACGGTGAGGCCGAGCACGGAGGCGGCGGCAGTGAGGTTGGGAAGCTTCTCGCTGAAGTCGGTGACGAGCTTCACACCCTGCTTGTAGCCGAACTCGAGGGCGTGCATGCGGACCCAGAAGATGGCCAGGATGAGCGCGAACCAGATGCCGGCTCCCACGGGGTTGCCCTCGATGGCCATGTAGGCGGCGATGGAGCCCATGATGGTCGGGATCATGGTCATGAGCAGGGAGTCGCCGACGCCGGCGAGCGGTCCCATGGTGCCGATCTTCAGGTCTTGGACGGCGTCCGCCGCCGCGAGGCCGTCACGCTCCTCCATGGCCACGCAGGCGCCGAGGATGATGGCGGCGAGCCAAGGCTGGGTGTTGTAGTAGCGGAAGTGGTTGTTGAGCGCTTGCTTATAGTCCTCGTCGTTCGTGTAGATCTTCCTCAGGATCGGCGAGAGGGCGTAGGCGACCGAGGCGCCCTGCTGGGTCTGGTAGTTGAAGGTGCACACGCTCATGAGCCAGCGCCAGTTCGCGTTGCGCAGGTCCTTCTTGGTGACCTTATAGCCGGAGGGCTTGCCCTCGGCGACGGTGATGTTCTCGTTTTCCATGGTTACTCATCCTCTCCGATGAAGGCGTCTGCGGAAGCGTGGGCGGTGAGCTCGGCGTCCTTCTCGGCACGCTGATAGAACGCGATCGCGAGGGCAACGCCGACGATGGCGGCACCGATGATGGGCACGTTCAGGAAAGCCGAGAGGAAGAAACCGGCGAGCAGGTACTGGAAGTACTTGGCGGTTGGCATGTAGCGGAGCAGCATGGCGATACCGATGGCCGGGAGCATCTTGCCGGCGAGGGTGAGGCCGGAGAGGAACCACTGGGGCATGACCTCGAGGAGCCAGTTGACGGCGGGCTGGCCGAGCGTCACGGAGACAAAGACGGGCAGGGCGGCGCACAGGCCGAAGAGCGCGGGGCAGACCCACAGGATGGCGTTCATCTGATTGAACTTACCCTCGTTGCAGAACTTCTGGGACTTCTCGACGACAAAGCCGTTGAGGATCTTGACGACGACGTCGAGCTGGATGCCGAGCATGCCGACCGGCAGGCCGATGGCGAGGCCCGTGTCGGAGCCCAGGGTCACGCCGTAGGCGGTGGCGATGATGGCCATCGTGCCGTAATCGGGAATCGACGAGCCGCCGAAGCCCGCGACGCCGAGCTGCATGAGCTGGATGGTGCCGCCGATGACGAGGCCGGTCTGCCAGTCGCCCATGACCACGCCGGTGATAAGGCCCCAGAAGACGGCATAGTTGACGAAGATCATCGGGATGCCGTAGTAGTCCACGTGCTTGATGAAGGCAAGCAGGGTCAAAAGGACGACCTGCAGGATAGTGAAGTTGACCATGATCCCTCCTTAGATGAGGTCGGCGACGGAGACGGGCTTGTCGGCGGGCACGAACTGTGCCGTCACCTTGACGCCGTGGGCGATGAGCGCCTTGTAGCTTTGGACGTTCTCGGCAGAGGCATAGGCGCGCTGGGTGAGCTGGACGCCGCCCTCCTTGACAAGAGAGCCGCCGACGATCAGCGACGGGAGCTCGATGCCCGACTCGACCAGGTGAAGCATCGTCTCGGGTTCCTTGGCGATGACAAAGACCTTCTCGCGGTCGTACTTGCCCGCCGCGAAGTTCTTGAGCGCGGTCTCCTCGGAGATGATCGAGACGGCCATGCCCGCGGGGCGCGCCATCCTCATGGTGGACTTCAGGACCTCGTCGCCGGCGACCTTGTCGTCGATGACCATGACTCGGGTTGCGCCCGACACCGGGGCCCACTGCGTCACGATGATGCCGTGAAGCAGGCGATTGTCGATTCGTGCCATAACAACACTCATGTTTGCTCCTATCAAATCAAGTTTTTCATTCAGCACTGCCTTGGCGCTATCCGGATTCGCGCCGGGCGAGGGATTATCGGATTATTGAAGACGCGCGGTCAGCTCGTGACGGCGCGGGGGGGTCACTCGTCGAACAGGAGGCTCGAGGAGCCAAGACGCTCCTCTCGCGCCGGGGCGGCGCTCACGCTGATGTAGTCGAAGACGTAGGCGATCTCGCTTACAGGAACCTCCACGCGATAGCGCGTCGAGATGCTCGAGAAACTCTGCCTGAAGGACTCGATGAAGTCGGCGTGCTCTTCCTCGAAGCGATCCTGGCCGACGTAGGTCTCGATGGGGTTGCGGGTGACGAGGCGCTCGACGAGGCAACAGAGGTGAACGTACAGCCCGATGATGGCGTTGCTGCTGATCTTCTCGCCCGTTCTGCGCTGAAGCTCGTGCACGGCGCTCTCGATCTCGTGGAACAGCCGCTCCGGGTCGAGGATGGTGATGGAGCGGATAACGTTCTGCAGCGTCATATTCGAAAGCAGCTTCTCGTGGAAAGAAGCGAGCTCGGAGACGTCGAGCCACCTGCCGAACACGGCATCGACCTTCGAGGCGGACGCCGTCGACATAATGTCTTCGAGGGCGACGAAGGGAACGGAGGCAATCCTGGGGTCTCCCGTGCCGATGACGGCGCAGACGCGGTGCTCGGAGAAAACGGCGTCGTTCGACCCGTTCGCGGCAAGCTGCTTGAAGGGCCTCGTGAGCAGGCGCGCGCCTATGGTGCGCGGGAGGCTCTGCGAGACGAGCTGACGTATCCTCTCGGCCGCGTCGACCCCGGACTCGGAGCAGAAGACGATGGCGTCCTCACGGTTGACGCGCTCGATTACCTTGCAGTGCGTCACGCACACGGCGGTCGCATCGCCAAGAACCTCGGCGATGGACTTGCCGCCGAGCAGCCCGGACCCGATCTCGAGCGCGAGCCCGGTGGAGACGTTGTTCACCACCCCGATGGTGGATTCGGTAACGTTCTCGAGGGCCTTATAGGCCTCCTCCAAAGAGCCCATGTCAACAAGAAACACGACCCCGGTGCAGTAGGAATGGCGGTCGACGAGGCGCTGGAGCGGACCGACGATGTCCTTCAGCTGCTGGTCGTAGGGCATGTCGACCGCCTCGTACACATGCACGCCGAGCATACGGTTCGCCGCGTCGGCGATGCTCGTCGCCGTCGAGTAGCCGTGTGACACGATGACGCAGAGCGTCCGAAGGACCTTCGCGTCGCGAGACTCCGATGCGACGCACAACGTCAGAAGCGTCTTCGTGAAGTGATCGAGCGAGATTCCGAGCGCCCCTTCCATGTCTGCGGCGACCTGATCGGAGACGCTCGAGGCAAACGGCAATTCGGAGGTCACGGCACCGAGGAGATGGGAAATTTGCTCCGCACAGGCAGACTTTCGCTTAGCCAGGCCGATGCCCGGCCACAACTGCAGGCAAATCTCCTGGGCCAGTAGAAAAGTGACCTTCCTCGAAAGCTCGATGCCATAAGAAGAGCCTGCGTCGGCAAGGACCGCGCCCACGACGCGCTCGAAGGCGCGCGACCTCGATGAGGCGACGCCGTGGCCGAAGATCAAGTGATCCTCAACGCCGCGCACAGCGGAGACAGCTTGCGAGACAAGCTCGGAGACAGAGAGCTCCCCGGCGCAGAATCGCTCATCGAGAGAGCACAGGGCATCGAGCGCCTGCTCGACCGGCCCTGTGCTCTCGGCGGCATCCAGGGACGCGTCGATCAGAACGCCATCGTCGGGCTGTTGATCGATCTGCGCGGAGGAGAGGAGCCCGCTGGGACGAAGATACGGGCGAACGACGACGTAGTCGCCCTCGCGATTGAGGAACGCTTTGGCGCAGCAGTTCGTCACGCAGGCGCGCAAGCCGACGATGTTATCGGAAAAGTCCGCGTTCACGAGGCAACGGTATGCGCCGCGGCTGATCTTCACATCAGAACCGATTCGGCACCCCTCGCTGCGCAGGAAGCTCAAGATGAGATCCTCGCGCTCCTCGGGGGTCCGCTCCTTGAGTGAGGGGACGCGGGCACAGATGGGCATTTTGCTGTAGGCCGAGGAAACCTTCGGGTCATCGGCGGAAAGCGTCGTCGAAAGAACGAGGCGAGCGCGCGGCGCATCCTGGGAGGCATCGAGCCCGAGGGCCGTCGCAAGGCAGTGTTCCATCGCAGAGGGAGAGAGTGCCTCGATGCCGTTGACAAAGACCACACCCCCGCGCGATTTCGCGATCGACTCGTCAAGAAGCCCGTTGAACGAGGCGGCGTCCGGGACCCCGGCGCAGTCGATGCGCACATAGGAGGAGTCGCGGGACAGCAAGCCCTGGTTCTTTCCGTACTCGTACACAAGGCGAGAAAGGAAAGACTTACCGACACCCACGCCGCCGCTCAAGAGGATGGGCAGGCCAAACGGAGGGTACTGAACCGCAGCCTTGCACTGCTCGACAACGGAGCTGAGGCTCAGGTCGAAGCCCACGGCGCGCGCGAAGTCGCGGTGATCGGCGATTCCCGTCGCCTGGATGAGGTCGGCGAGCGAGGCGTACTCGCTTGCAGAGAGCTTTACCTGAAAACGCTTCTGGAACGCGCGGCGATGAAAATAACGGACAGGCCTGCCCGCCACCTTAACCACAAAGCCGGCGCGAACAAGGTCGTTGAGGTACTGGCTCGCCAGGCTCCTGGAGATGATGAGCGTCTCGGCGATGTCGGAGGTGGACAGACGGGCAAGGTCGTCGAGCGAGACGGCAGAGGTGAGGGCCTCGAGATGCTCGAGAATCCTGTCCCTCATGTCGACGGGTTTCTTTGCCAAGCTGTCCTGTGCGGTCTTGTCCATGACTTCTTACCTCCTCGTACAAGGAGTATAAGGGGAACACAGAGAACGGAAAGGGGCGCGTGGGGGAATCAACAGCCCCGAGGAAAAGTCCACCACTTGAGGGGCAGAAAACAACGGCCATTGAACATTCAGGGCCGACGCTCAACACTTCGGCTCGACACTTCGCTTTGGAAAGGGCCCTGCGCGCCGGGGTCCCAACATAAAGAAGGGCCCCGGCGCGCAGGGCCTAAAGCTTAACCATGCGCGCGGCGATGCGGGCGCAGTCGCAGGCGGCCTTCTTCTCGAAGGTGTTGTAGTCGACGACCTGGCCCTCGGCGCAGGGCTTGTCGCTGATGGCGCGCACGACGACGAGGGGCACGCCGTTGAGATAGGCGGCCCGCGCGGTGGGGCAGGCCCCCAACCTCCCGGTGTGCCGGCC
>UQXC01000018.1 GCA_900544995.1 uncultured Collinsella sp.
CTAGTTTACCCGGGAGGGTTTTTGGGCTTCCGCCGCCGCTCAGGCCGATTCCATCATCGCCGACGCTCAGCAGCAGGCCCTCACCATTGCCGGTGAGCAGGAGATCGTCCGCCTTGCGCAGCAGCAGGCCGACGACATCCGCGATCGTGCCCAGCAGTACGAGCGCGAGACGCGTTATGCTGCCGAGGACTACGCAGAGCAGGTCTTTACGCACTTGGAGGAGAACCTTAAGAGCCTGACCGGCACCGTTACCCGTTGCCGTCAGCAGCTCAACGAGGGTGCCGCCCAGCAGAATGGTCAGTGGTAATGGCTGAGTTCCCGAGCGTTACCGTCGATCTTTCCGAGCAGCTCGAGTTTCCTGGAGATTCGTATCCGCTGACCGGTAAGGTCGATGTCGCCACCTACACGGTGGGCGAGAAGGAGTACCAGCTACAGGACGGCATCGACTACGACGTTGTCTTTACCAATGCCGGTACCGGTGTCTTGCTCACGGGCATGGTTCGCGCGCACGCCACCGGCGAGTGCGACCGTTGCCTGGAGCCCGCCTCGTTTGATATCGCCGGCGAGATCGAGGAGTTTTATCTCTTTGAGGTGCCCGAGGATCCCGAGGCCTACGAGGACGGCTACGAGCTCCTGGGTGAGGACCGTATCGTCGATCTGGGTGAGCCCATCAATGACGCGGTCGTTATGGACACGCCGTTTGTGGTGCTCTGCAAGCCCGATTGCCGCGGTCTGTGCCCCACTTGTGGTTGCAATCTCAACGTCGAGCAATGCGATTGCGCCGCCCAGGCAGAGGCAGAATGGGCCGCTGCCACGGAAAATCCATTTGCAGCATTGAAGAATCTCAAGCTTGATGAGTAAAACTGTGGTAGTATCGCTACTTGCGCGTAATCGCCACACTGGATAGTTCATAAGGAAGGTCACTATGCCCGTACCTAAACAAAAGCAGGGTCGTATCCGCACTCACACCCGTCGTTCCGCCAACATGAAGATCTCGGCTGCGGCTCAGTCCACGTGCCCCCGTTGCGGTGCTGTCAAGCTTCCGCACCACGTGTGCCCCAGCTGCGGTTTCTACAAGGACCGCGAGGTTATCGTTACCGAGTAACGGTATACTCTGGATGCGATGCCGTTCCAAATGGAACCACAATGGCCGGCTCAATGAGTCGGCCATTTTTGTATAAGGAGCATGTATATGAGTAACGTTCGCGTTTGTGTAGACGTTGTGGGTGGAGACGAGAAGCCGCAGGTTGTCCTCGACGGTATTGAGGCTGCCCTGGCAGCTGATCAGGATATTGAGGTCCTGGCTGCCGGTCCCGCCGAAATCGTCAATCCCTTTGCCGCCTCCCATGCGCGCGTCGAGGCCCTGGAGGCACCCGACGTTATCGCCATGGACGACGATCCCATTCGCGCCGTGATGACCAAGCGTAAGTCGTCGATCGTGCTTTCTTGCCGCGCCATTAAGAAGGGCAACGCGGACGCGTTCTTCTCCGCCGGCTCTACCGGCGCCATGACGGCTGCCGCGACCGCCTACGTCACGCCGTTTCGATATATGGCCGAGGGTAAGAAGCAACCGGTGCGTCCGTGCCTGACCAATGCGCTGCCCAATCGTGCCGGCGGTCTGACGGTGCTGTGCGACATGGGTGCCAACCCCGATGTCGAGGTTGACGATATGGTGCGCTTTGCGCAGATGGGCAGCGCCTATGCGCGCGTCGTCTTGGGCATTGAGCATCCCCGCGTAGGCCTGCTCGCCAATGGCACCGAGGACGAGAAGGGCTCCAACTTTACCAAGGCCTGTTTCCCTGCTATGAAGGCCGCAGTTCCGGGCTTTGTGGGCAACTGCGAAGGCACCGACCTCACCTCGGGCAATTTCGATGTCGTTGTTGCCGACGGCATGTCGGGTAATATCGCTCTCAAGGCTACCGAGGGCGCTGCCAAGTTTTTGCTGCAGGAGCTCAAAGGCGCCTTTATGTCCTCGCTCGGCACCAAGATCGCCGCGCTGCTCATCAAAAAGCAGATGCGCGAGATTAAGGCTAAGCTCTCTGGCGATGCCAAGGGCGGCGCCATCCTGCTGGGCCTGCGCGGTGTGGTCTTGATCGGCCACGGCGCCACGTCGGTCGAGGCCGTCAAAAACGGCACACTCGCCGCGGCTGAGGCCGTACGTGCCGGACTGGTCGAGAACGTCGCCAACTCCATGGACGGCATCGTTTTATAACAGCGGCGTTATGCGCCTCGGGGCGTGCGTCGTGGGGTAGAATCAGAACCGTGTCTTGGTACCGCCCGGGCGGTACCATTCTTTTGGTATTCATGCACTATGAGAGGAAGCGCTATGGACCGCTCCGAAATCTTCGACAAGATCGCCGAGGTCACTGCTGACGTTCTGGGCGTCGATGTTGCCGAAATTAGCGATGAGACCACCTTTGACGACCTCGATGCCAACTCGCTCGAGCGCCTGCAGCTGGTTACGGCTATCGAGGACGAGTTCGATCTCGAAATCGATGATGAGACCCTGCTCTCGCTCAACTCTGTCGCCGACGCCGTCGACGCTATCGAAGCTGCCAAGGAGGCCTAAGTCTTGGCTTTATCCGAACGACTTACGCGCGCCCAGGAGATTTTGGGCCACGAGTTCAATGACAAGGTGCTGCTGCGCGCAGCCCTCACGCATCCTTCGGCTGTCGAAGGCCAGCCAGTCTCGGCAAGCTACGAGCGCCTTGAGTTTTTGGGTGATTCCATTTTGGGCGCCGTGGTTGCCCGCTCGCTCTTTGAGTCCTATCCCGAGTTTGATGAGGGCAAGCTCACCCGCCTGAAGGTGTCGCTCGTCTCGGGCGCCACGTTGTCGGAAGTGTCCCACGAGCTGGGTATCGACGACATCATCATCTTTGGTGCCTCCGAGACCGGTACGGGCGCACGCGGCCTGCATTCGGCGCTTGAGAACGTCTATGAGTCGCTCGTGGGCGCGCTGTACCTGGATGCTGGTTGGGATGCCGCGGCGGAGTTTATTCACCGTACGCTTAAGCCGCACTTGGCTTCCGAGCGTGCCGAACACCCTGCGAACCCCAAGTCGTTTTTGCAGGAGTGCGTGCAGGCCGACGGCCACGAGCCTCCGGCGTATAAGCTGGTCGGATCCGAGGGTCCGGCGCATGCGCCCACCTTTACCGCCGTGGTGTTGATTGATGGCATTCGTCAGGGTCGCGGCACCGGTTCCTCTAAGAAGGAAGCCGAGGGAGCCGCCGCGCTCGAGGCGCTCGACCGTATGGGTTACACCACCAATGGCGTGATTCTCAACAAGAAGCCTGTTTAAGCGAGGAACCGTGTATCTCAAGTCCCTCACGCTCAAAGGGTTCAAGTCGTTTGCCGACCGCGCCCATATGTCATTTGAGCCGGGCCTGACCGTCATCGTCGGTCCCAACGGCTCGGGAAAATCGAACATCTCCGACTCGATTCTGTGGGTCCTGGGCGAGCAGAGCGCCAAACAGCTGCGCGGTCAGGCCATGGAGGATGTCATCTTCTCGGGCTCGTCGGCGCGCAAGCCGGTGGGTGTGGCCGAGGTAACGCTGGTGCTCGATAACTCGGACCATATGCTGCCCGTCGACTTTGATGAAGTCGCCATCACCCGTCGCATGTATCGCTCGGGCGAGAGTGAGTACCTCATCAACTCGAGTCCGTGCCGTCTGATGGACATTCAGGATATCCTGCATGATTCGGGCCTGGGCAAAGATACGCATTCCATCATCAGTCAGGGCAAGCTCGACGCCATTTTGCAGAGCCGCCCCGAGGAGCGCCGTGCCCTCATCGAGGAGGCCGCCGGCATATCCAAGCACAAGCGTCGCAAGGAGCGTGCGCTCAAAAAGATTAAGTCGATGGACGAGCACCTGATGCGTGCCCGCGACATCAATAAGGAAATCGCCCGTCAGCTGCGACCGCTGGAGCGTCAGGTCGATCGTGCGCGCAAGTACAAAGAGCTGTCCTCGCGCGCGAACGAGCTTACGCAGATGCTGGCCGTCGACGAGCTGCGTTCGCTGCAGTCGCAGTGGAACGACCTGGAGAGCCGCTCCAAAGAGGGCGCTGCCGAGCTGGAGCTTGCGCAGTACCGCTTGGGCGAAAAAGAACGCGAGCTCGAGAAGCTTCAGGTTATGCTCGAGGAAAAGGGCCTGTTTGTGGGCGATCTGGGCGAGCAGCGCCGTCATATGCAAGATGTGGTCGGCCGCATTAACTCCGACATGCGTCTGCTTGAGGAAAAGGGCCACAACATGGTGTCGCGCCTGTCTGACATGCGCGGCCAGATTTCGAGCTCCGAGCATCAGCGTCGTCGCGTGGTCGAGGAGCTCGAGGACGCGCGTGCGCAGCTTGAGGAAGTGACCGGTGCGCACATGCAGGCCCAGGAGGACGTTGACGCCGCTGGTCCTGCCGCCGCTGAGCTCCACGAGCGGCGCGTGGCGCTCGACAATCAAATTTCGCAGCTTACGCGCGAGCAGCGCGATGTGCAGCGCGTGGCCGATAACGCCGCGCTCGAGCTCGCCAAGGTGAAGGACTCACTGAGCAACGCCGAGGTCGAGGACAACATGTATGCCTCGCGCCTGGAGCAGATTGACGAGCAGCTCGAGGAGGTCACGGCCTCGCTCGAGAGCCGTCGCGACCGCGCCGAGGAGCTTGAGGGCGCTCTTGAGGAAGCGCGCCAGGCTCAGGTCGATGCGCGTGAGGCCACCGAGACGGCACGCGCGGCCCTGAAGGACCTGCGTGCCCGCGAGAGCGAGGCGCGCAACAAGTTGTCCGAGGTGCGCTCGGAGCTTGCCAGCCAAAAGAAGCTTGATGCCCGCATGGCCGACAGCTCGCCGCTCGTGAGCCGTCTGGTGGGTGCGTTGGGCGACGATGTCTCGGGTCGTCTGGGCGACGTGCTCGAGGCCCCGCGCGAGCTTGAGGGCCTGGTGGAGCAGCTACTTGCCGGCGATATCGATGCCCTGTTGTTTGATGACGCCGCCGCGCTTGAGCGTGCCGGTCGTGCGGCTCTGGACCAAAAGAAGGCCTCGGGTGAGGCGCTGCTGGTGGCGCGCGGCGTGAGCGGCTCTGCTGCCGCCGAGGCCGCTGCCGGTTCGCGTCTGGTCGATCGCCTTTCCGTGCGTGCCGGTTATGGCCCGATTGTCGAGGCGCTGCTCGGTGGCTATTACGTGGTCGATGACTTGGCTGCCGCGCTGGCTGCGCCTGTCATTGACGGTGTGACCTATGTGACCCCCGATGGCGCCCGCGTAAGCTGTGGCGGCCTTGTGCGCGTGGGCCTAGATGCCGGCGAGGCGTCGGGTGCCCTGGAGCGCAAGCGTCGCATTCGCGAGCTGGAGGGCTTGGAGCCCGATTTGGCTGCCGTGTTTGAGCATGTGTCGGATCAGGTCGTTGAGGCCAATGCGGCCGTTGAGGAAGCGCGTGTCGCTGAGGGCGATGCCGCCGGCGAGATCGCCCGTCTTGAGGGCGAGCGCCGCTCGTTGCTCTCCGAGATCGGCCGCTTGGAGCAAAGCGCCAACAATGCCGAGGTCGAGCGCGTGCGCATCTCCAAGCGCCGCGAGCAGGCCGCAGAGGCCGTTCGCGCTGCGCGCCCGCGCGTTGACGAGCTCACCCGTTCGCGCGACGAGGCCCGTGCGCAGGCAAGCGACCTGGGTCTCCAGATTGCCGAGGCCAACGACGAACTCGACCGCGTTCGCCGTGACGATTCCGAGGCCGCCGGCAAGCTCGCCGACGCCAAGGTTCGCTTGGCCCAGACGAGCGAACGCCTGCGTTCGCTGAAGGGCCGCGTGCCCGACCTGGAGCATCGCCTGGAGGGCATCGATCGTCGTATCCGCGGAACACGCCAGGCTTCGCGCTCGCTCGAGCTGCTGCGCCTGCGCGTTGATCCCATGCACGAGCGTTATTCGGCCCTGCTGGAGCGCGCGTCGGATTGGGCAGCGCGCCTGCGTGACCAGGCCTCTCTGGAGGAGGCGGACTCCGCTTCGCTCAAGAAGACCATCGAGGATGCCAAGGCAGAGGTTGCCCGCGCTAAGGAGCGAGTCGATACCGCCTCCGCCACGCAAAACGAGTTCAAGGTCGCGCATGGCAAGCTCGAGGTGCAGGTAGAGGCCGCCATTAAGGCCATTACCGCCGATGGCACCACGGTACTCGAGGAAGCGCTCATGCTTCCGGCGCCCACGGACCGCGATGCCGCTGAGCGCGAACTCAACCAGCTTGTGCGCCAGATCAACAACCTTGGTCCCGTTAACCAAGTTGCCATGGAGGAGTACGAGCAGCTCAAGCGCCGCGCCGATTACATCGAGGAGCAGCTGGCCGATCTGGAGAGCGCGCGCAAGGCGCTCACCAAGATCACGGTGGCCATTGATCGCAAGATGCGGAAGGCCTTCCTGGTGACGTTTGAGAAGGTCGACGCGAACTTCCGCGAGATCTTCGCTATGCTCTTCCCGGGCGGTCAGGCTCATCTGGAGATGACTGATCCCGAGCATCCTGCCGAGACGGGTATCGAGGTCGTGGCGCAACCGCGCGGCAAGCGCATCACCAAGATGATGCTCATGTCGGGCGGCGAGAAGAGTCTGACGGCGCTCGCCCTGCTCTTTGCCGTGTATCGCACGCGTACGGTGCCGTTCTATGTGCTGGACGAGGTCGAGGCGGCACTTGATGACGCCAACCTGTCCAAGCTCATCGGTGCCCTCGATGTGCTGCGTTCCGACACGCAGCTCTTGGTCATTTCGCATCAGCGCCGTACTATGGAGGACGCTGACGTCCTCTATGGCGTCTCGATGCAAGCCGACGGCGTCAGTCGCGTCGTCTCGCAAAAACTCGATCGCGAAACCGGAAAGGTCGTGAATGCATAATGGGATTCTTTGACGCACTCTCGCGCGGACTTGAGCGTAGCCGCGAGGCCCTCAACGAGGTCTTCTACTTTGGCGGCGAGGTCGACGAGGATTTTTGGGAGGACCTTGAGGACACCCTCGTCATGGGTGACATGGGCGCCGAGGTCGCCATAAAGGTCTCCGATGACCTGCGTGATGCCGCGGCTAAGAAGAACCTCAAGACCGCCCCGCAACTCCGTCGCGCCCTGGCCGAGCAGCTTGAGCAGCACTTTGTGCCCATCGAGCGCGATCCGTTCTCCGATACGCCGAGCTGCGTGCTGTTTGTGGGCATTAACGGTGCCGGCAAGACCACGACGGTCGGTAAGATCGCGAGCGCCATGGCCGCCCGCGGCAAGAACGTCGTGATCGGTTCGGCCGATACCTTCCGCGCTGCAGCTATCGAGCAGCTCGATGTGTGGGGCCAGCGAGCTGGCGTCCCCGTCATCAAGCGCGACCGCGGCTCCGACCCGGCAAGTGTTTGCTACGACGTGCTCGACGAGGCCGACAAGCGCGGCAGCGACCTGGTGCTCATCGATACCGCCGGTCGTCTGCACACGAGCCCCGAGCTCATGCGCGAGCTTGCCAAGGTGGTCAATGTGACCCGTAAGCGCGCCGCCAATATGGCCGCCGGCCCCATGCCCGTCTATGTCGTGCTCGTGATCGATGCCGCAACGGGCCAAAACGGCCTCAACCAGGCGCTCGAGTTTAACGAGGCGCTGGGTCTGGACGGTATTATCATGACAAAGCTCGACGGCACGGCAAAGGGCGGTATCGCCATGGCCGTGGCCGAGAAGCTCAAGCTTCCCATCCTGCGCATCGGCGTGGGCGAGCAGGTCGATGACCTGCAGGAGTTCAATGCCAAAGATTTCTGCCGCGCCCTGGTGGGCGAGTCCAACTAAGGAGTAACCAGTGTTTGATTCCCTGAGCGATCGCCTCAACGACACATTTGACCGCCTGCGTGGCAAGGGTAAGCTGACCGAGGCCGACATTACCTCGGCCATGCGCGACATTCGCATGGCGCTGCTAGAGGCCGACGTCAACTTCAAGGTCGTCAAGGAGTTCGTCGCCAAGACCAAGGAGCGCTGCATGACCGCCGAGGTCATGGAGTCACTGTCGCCGGCGCAAAACGTCGTCAAGATCGTGCTCGACGAGCTCACCGAGATGCTCGGCTCCACCGAGAGCAAGCTCGTCTTTAGCAACCGCATTCCCAATGTCATCATGCTCGTGGGCCTGCAGGGCTCCGGTAAGACCACGGCGGCCGTAAAGCTGGCCTACCAGCTCAAGAAGCAGGGCCGCTCGCCGCTGCTCGCCGCGTGCGACGTCTACCGTCCCGCCGCTGCCGACCAGCTGGCCACGCTTGGCGGAGAGATCGGCGTGCCGGTCTTCCGTGGCGATGGCGAGCACCCGGTTGACATCGCCAAGGGCGCCATCCAGGAGGCCGTTGACCACCTGCGCGACGTGGTCATCGTCGATACCGCCGGTCGTTTGCAGATCGACGAGCAGATGATGCAGGAGGCCGTGGATATCAAGAAGGCCGTCAAGCCCGATCAGGTGCTGATGGTCGTCGATGCCATGACCGGCCAGGATATTGTCAACGTCGTCTCGACCTTCGCCGAGCGCACCGACTTTGACGGCGTGATCATCTCCAAGCTCGACGGCGACGCCCGTGGCGGCGGCGCGCTTTCCGTGCGCCAGGTGACCGGCAAGCCTATCAAGTTCGTGAGCATGGGCGAGAAACCCGATTCGCTGGAGCCGTTCTATCCCGATCGTATGGCCAAGCGAATCTTGGGCATGGGCGATGTTGTCGGCATTATCGAGAAGGCCCAGGAGGCGGCCGACGCCGAGCAGCTCGAGGCTGCCGAGCGCATGCTGCGCGAGGGCTTTACCATGAACGACATGCTCGACCAGATGAAAGCCGTCAAGAAGATGGGCGGTATGAAGGGCATTCTGGGCATGCTCCCCGGTGGCCAACGTGCGCTCAACCAGATGGGCGGCAACCTGGACGAGGGCATCTTCGACAAGAACGAGGCCATCATCATGTCGATGACTAAGGAGGAGCGCCTGCGTCCCTCCATCATCAACGGCCAGCGTCGCGCGCGAATCGCCAAGGGCGCCGGTGTGACCCCCACCGAGGTCAATAGCCTTATGAAGCAGTGGGGCGAGATGAACAAGATGATGGGCCGCATGCGCTCGATGGCCAATCAGGCACAGGCTGGTGGCAAGAAGGGCAAAAAGGGAAAGAAGGGCAAGAGGATGCGCATGCCCAATATCCCTGGCCTGGACGCTATGGGTCTGGGCGGCATGGGCGGCCTGGGTACGGGCGGTCCCAAGTCCGATATGGAGCTGCTGCGCCAGATGGAAGCGCAGATGCGCAATAAGAAGTAACGACTGGTTGAGTCGTGTATGGCGAAGGCCGCCTGGTTGGTACTCCAGGCGGCCTTCGCCGTTGTGTGGCTTGCTGCGCGAATGGCACGTCTTGGCGCCAGAGCATTTGCCGCTAGTGGCAGCCACAGCCCTCGTGGCCCTCGTTCTCGTGATGGCCGTGGCAACCGCAGGATCCGCCGTGCTCTTGGATGTGATCGTGGTCGTGGCCGTGGCAGTCACAGGTGGCCTCGCCGGTCTGTGCGAGCGTGCCGGCAATGAGTGCCTCGACGCAGGCGTCGCAGCTACCCTGGGCGCCTGCATAGACCGTGATGCCGGCCTGGGTAAGCGCGTTGATGGCGCCGCCGCCGATACCGCCGCAGATGAGCGTGTCAACGCCACCGTTGGCAAGCAGACCCGCCAATGCACCGTGACCAGTGCCGCCGGTGCCTACGACCTGCTCGTTGAGGACCTTGTCGTCCTGGATGTCGTAGATTTTGAACTGTTCGCTGCGGCCAAAGTGCATAAAGATGTTGCCGTTGTCGTACGTCGTTGCCACCCTCATGGTGCCGACCTCCTTTGCTGGCCATGCGGCCGTTGTCGTGGTGATGGGGGAGTACGCGATGTTGCCGCCTTCGATGACGATCGCCCGTCCATTGACCAGCGCGTTTGCCACCTTGCGATGCGAGCGGCTGCAGATTGCCGCCACCGTGGCCCGGGCAATACCCATGCACTGGGCGACTTCCTCCTGATTGAGTCCTTCCAGGTCACATAGGCGTAGGACCTCGAGCTCGTCGACCGTCATGTCGATGGCGTCGCCGCTCGCCAGGCCATCGGGGGTAAAACCGCGATATTCTGGGATGATCCCGACGCGGCGCAGTTTTTCGCGTCTTCCTGCCATGCACACTCCTTATCTGACATATGTCAACAATAGAATAGCGAACGTGCAGATTTGCGCAATGAATTTCTGGCATATGTCAGAAAATAAGGGCTTATGTTTGGGCTGTGGGGCCGCGTGCGCCTGGGCTACAATGAATCTCGCTTGTAGGCGACTGACAGGAGGGTCAATGAGCAAAGCTGATCAACAGTTTGTATCCATGTGCCGCGATATTCTGGACCATGGCACCACCACCGAGGGTCAAAAGGTCCGTCCGGTGTGGGAGGATGGCACCCCTGCCTATACCATTAAAAACTTTGGCGTTACGGCACGCTACGACCTGCGCGAGGAGTTCCCCGCGCTTACGCTGCGTCGTACGGCGCTTAAGTCTGCCATGGATGAGATCTTGTGGATCTATCAAAAGAAGTCCAATAACGTGCATGACCTCAACAGCCATATCTGGGATGAGTGGGCCGACGAGACCGGCTCTATCGGCAAGGCCTACGGCTATCAGATTGGCCAGAAGAGCCATTACGCCGAGGGCGATTTCGATCAGATGGACCGTGTGCTGTACGACCTTAAGCATACGCCGTACAGCCGCCGCATCATGACCAACACGTACGTGTTTAGCGACCTGTCCGAGATGCACCTGTATCCGTGCGCCTACAGCGTGACCTATAACGTCACGCAGCGCCCGCAGGACGACAAGCCCACGCTCAACATGATTCTCAACCAGCGCAGCCAGGACATTTTGGCCGCGAACAACTGGAACGTGTGCCAGTACGCCATCTTGCTGATGATGGTCGCGCAGTCGGTCGATATGATTCCCGGTGAGCTGCTGCATGTGATTGCCGATGCCCACATTTACGACCGTCATGTCGATATCGTCCGCGAGCTTATCGAGCGTCCGCAGTTTGCGGCGCCCAAGGTAACGCTTAACCCCGACGTGCACGATTTCTATGCGTTTACGACCGACGACCTGATTGTGGAGGGCTACGAACATGGTCCGCAGGTCAAGAATATTCCCATTGCGGTGTAGGTGGTGCTTATGACGTGTAAGCTATCTGCCATCGTCGCCGTGTGTGATGATTGGGGCATTGGGTGCGAGGGCGACATGGTGGTGTCCAATCGTGCCGATATGCGTCATTTTGTGGCGTGCACCAAGGGTTGCCCGGTCATTATGGGGCGCAAGACGCTGCTGAGTTTTCCCGGCGGGCGTCCGCTCAAGAACCGCCGCAATATCGTGCTCACCCGCGACGAGGATTTTGTGGTCGAGGGCGTCGACGTGGTGCATAGCATCGACGAGGCTCTCGCCGCGGTTGCCGAAGAGCCCGTTGCCTGGGTGATTGGCGGTGGCGATGTCTATCGGCAATTTTTGCCGTACTGCGTCGAGGCCGAGGTCACGCATAACCATTGCACCCATGCCGTGGACACGTACTTTCCTGACTTGGACGCTGATCCTGCGTGGGAAGTTGCGCGGCGCGAAGGGGTTGCCACGATTGCCTCGGGCGAGGGCGATGAGGGCGTCGATTATGAGTTCGTGACGTATCGTCGCGTTGAGGCGTAAATCGCCTAGCGTGAACGGTATCATCGGGTTATTTGAATGCATGGGGCGGCGCTTGGCGTCGCCTCGTTTGGTATAGATGTGCTGTAAAGAAGGGTGCGGGCTGGCTGCCATGACTGATGCCGTTGAGGTTCTGCGAATTGATTCGCTCGAGGACGAGCGGCTCGATGCCTACGTGCGACTGACCGAGCGCGAGCTGCGCTGCGTGCTGGAGCCGCAAAAGGGCATCTTTATCGCCGAGAGTGCCAAGGTTATCGAGCGCGCGGTGCGTGCCGGTTACCAGCCGGTGAGCTTTCTTTTGGGTGAGCGCTGGCTCGATCAGATGATGCCGCTGTTTGAGCGCCTGGTTGTGCGCGAGGGCGCCGGCCCGGTTCCTGTGTTCGTGGCCTCCATGGAGCTCATGGAGCAGTTGACGGGCTTCAATGTGACGCGCGGTGCGCTCGCGGCGTTCCGTCGCCCCCGACAGATTCCGGTTGATGAGTTCTTGGGCGGCGTCGTCGAGACGGCGGGTGAGCGACCGGTGCGCGTATGCGTGCTCGAGGGTATTGTCGACCACACGAACGTGGGCGCGATTTTCCGCTCGGCCGCCGCACTCAATGTCGACGGCATTCTGGTGAGCCCTACTTGCTGTGACCCGCTGTACCGTCGCTCGGCCCGCGTGAGCATGGGAACCGTGTTTCAGGTGCCGTGGACGCGTATTGGCAGTGAGGCGCGCGTGTGGCCGCATGACGGGTTGACGGCGCTGCACGATGCCGGTTTTTCGTGTGCCGCCATGGCGCTGACGGACGATTCGGTGTCGCTGGACGATCCCGCGCTACAGGAGATTGACCGCCTGGCAATCTTTATGGGCACCGAGGGTGCCGGCCTGGGCGCCAAGACCATCTCGGGCTGTGACCGGGCTGTGCGCATTCCGATGGCGCACGGGGTCGATTCGCTCAACGTGGCCGCGGCGAGTGCCGTCGCCTTTTGGCAGCTGTGCCCGCACGTGAGCAATGAGTATCACTACCAGCCGGGTTTGTATCACTAGGCAGATATTTCGCACCGCGCTCTAATTCGGGGTGTTTCGGTCGCCGCCAGTCGGTGCTAAGCTGGTTTTGGGTTTGGTTTTAAATTGCTGTTTTGTTGTTTGACGTATGCGTGTGGGGAGGGCGTGTGGCTAAGAAATCTACGGCTATCGATGTAACGCAGGGTGTTATTTGGCAGCAGCTGCTTTCGCTGTGCGTTCCCATCTTTTTTAGTTCGTTTTTTCAGCAGGCCTACACGCTTATCGGTACCTATATTGTCGGTCAGTTTGGCGGCAAGCTCGCGCTGGGCGGCATTCAAGCCACGATGGTCCTCACCGAGCTCTGCATTGGCTTTTGCGTTGGCGTTGGCGCTGGTTGTGCCGTTATCACGGGTCAGTTTTTTGGCCAGCACGATGATGAGCGTCTGAGCCGTTCGGTCCATACGGCCATGACGCTTGCGCTGGTGGGCGGTATCGTTTTCTCGATTCTTGGCATAGTGTTCGTTGAGCCCATGCTGGTGCTTATGAACACGCCGCATGAACTATTGGCCGAGGGCGTGGCCTATGCTCGCTGTTATTTTGCCGCGATGGTTGCGGCACTGCTGCTTAATATGGGAACCGCACTGCTGCGTGCCGTGGGCGACACACGCGGGCCCGCCGTGATCATTGCCTCTGGCTGCCTGGTTAACGTGGTGCTGGATATCATCTTTGTCGCTGTGTTGCATATGGAGGCGCTGGGCTGTGGCATCGCAGTGGCGCTGACCATTTGCTCCAATGCAACGATGATCGTGTTGCGCATGATGCGCGCTCCGGGTGCATGGCGTCTTTCGCTGTCTAGGCTCGGCATCGATCGCGGTATTTGCAAGAGTATGATCTCGTGTGGTCTGCCACTCGGTTTTCAATCGGCTGCCTATTCGATCTCGAACGTGTTGATCCAGGTGTCGGTTAATTCGTTTGGCGCCGATGTCACGACTGCTTGGGGTCTATCTGGGCGCCTGGATGGCATTATCTGGATGGTTACCGAGGCGCTCGGCGTGTCGATCACCACGTTCTCGGCACAGAACTTTGGCGCGCGCAACTACGAGCGCATGCGCAAGGGCTACCATACGTCGCTCGTGCTGTCGTTTATGCTCATTGGTGGCCTGTCTGCCGTGCTGCTGGTGTTCTCGGGTCCGTTGTCGCGTCTGTTTGTCGACGATGCTTCGATTTCGGCGTACACCACGACGATTCTTCATTTCATCGCGCCGTTCTACGCGATCTTCTCGATTATCGAGAACGCGTCGGGCTCCATTCGCGGCGCCGGCGTGAGTCTGCAGCCTATGATGCTCACCATCTTTGGCACCGTTGTCTTGAGGGTGATCTGGGTGTTTGCGATCATGCCGTTCGATCCGTCGCTTGAGCACCTGCTGCTGGTTTACCCCGTAACCTGGCTCATCACCGCCACGATGTTCACCATCTACCACCACAGCGGCAACTGGCTAGGCCGCGCCACCGCCTAGCTCATCCGTCGGGTACCCCTGATAAGTTGCGGTGAAATAGTTCCTGAAAAGCCCTTGCGGACCGTCAAACAAGTACTATTCCACCGCAACTTCCTTATGAGCTGTAGGTGTTGGCGGAAAACGAATCAATTAGTATTTGATGCCTTGGCGGGCTAGGAGGCCTTCGTCGAAGTAGTGTTTGATGGGACGCATTTCGGTGACCAGGTCGGCGAGGTCCGCGAGGGGCAGCAGGTCGCGGCCGGTCAGTATGAGCTCTGTGGTGTCGGGTTTCATCGCAATCAGTTCCTCGACATCCTCGCGCGTCACGAAGCCGCGGCGCATGGCCTCGCCGAGTTCGTCCAAAATCAGAACGTCGACCTGTGATATCTGCTCGCGTGCGAGCTCCATGATCTGTTCGGCGCAAGCCTCGGGCGTGTCGCGGTCGGCCTGTACAATTCGCAGCCCTAGGCGTGGCGCGGCATCGTGTTCGGCGCAGTACAGCTTCTTGGCAAACTGCAGCATGAGTACGTCGAGCCCATAACCTGTGGCGCGCAAAGCTAGCCCCAAGGCGGCCGTGGTTTTGCCCTTGCCGTCGCCCGTGTAAATCTGAACCTTGCCGACTTCCAGTGATGCCATCTCTGTCCTTTCGTGCCCGGCGTCGGTTTATCGCCGTCTGGGTTGGGTATTCTAGATAGCATTATCAACCCCAGTAGATGGAGTTTAAGCAGATGGAGATGGATGACAACAAACGTAGACGGAATATGATCCTCTACGTGCTCATCGCCTTCGTCGTCTACCTCGTGCTCTCGACCGTTCTGTTCCCTAACATCGGTCACACGCAGCAGATTACGAAGACCGATTATTCGACGTTTGTCAAAGCGCTCGACAAGAAGAGCGTCGACAAGGTCGAGTACAACACGGACGATTACTCGATTTATTACACCAAGAAGGGCGAGGACGAGAACATCGCCTATAAGACGACCGGTGTGCCGAATGATGCGGGCTTTACCGATCGCGTGCTTGAGTCTGGCGCTTCGCTGGAGTCGGTCGTTCCCGATAAAAACTCGGGTTTGATGACCTACTACCTGCTTACGCTCATTCTTCCCATGGCGATTTTCTTCCTCATCGGTTGGTGGCTCAACCGCCGCATGAAGAAGGCCATGGGTGACGACGGCCCGTCGATGAACTTTGGCGGCGGCGGTTTTGGCGGCGGCGGACTGGGTAAGTCCGGTGCGCGCGTGATCGCCTCCAAGGACGTGGGCATGACCTTTAAGGACGTCGCCGGCCAGGAAGAGGCCAAGGAGTCTCTCAAGGAGGTCGTCGACTTTCTGGAGAAGCCGCAGCGCTACGAGGAGATCGGCGCCAAGCTGCCGCGCGGTGCTCTCCTTGTTGGCCCTCCGGGTACCGGTAAGACCCTGCTTGCCAAGGCTGTTGCCGGCGAGGCCGGTGTTCCGTTCTTTAGCATTTCGGGCTCTGAGTTCGTTGAGATGTTTGTTGGTCGCGGCGCTGCAAAGGTTCGTGACCTGTTTAAGCAGGCCAAGGAAAAGGCCCCGTGTATCGTCTTTATCGATGAGATCGATACCATCGGTAAGAAGCGCGATGGCGGCGGCTTTAGCGGCAACGACGAGCGCGAGCAGACGCTCAATCAGTTGCTGACCGAGATGGATGGCTTCGATAACCACAAGGGTATCGTTGTCCTTGCCGCAACCAACCGCCCCGACAGTCTCGATCCCGCTCTACTGCGCCCCGGTCGTTTTGACCGCCGCATCCCCGTCGAGTTGCCCGATCTGACCGGCCGTAAGAACATCCTCGAGCTTCACGCCAAGAGTGTGAAGACCGAGCCGCCGATCGATCTGACCGCGATTGCCCGCGCCACGCCCGGTGCCTCGGGCGCCGACCTGGCCAATATCATCAACGAGGGCGCCCTGCGCGCCGTTCGCGAGGGTCGCAAGCGTGCAACCCAGGATGACTTCGAGGAGTCGGTGGAGGTCGTCATTGCCGGCCAACAGCGTAAGTCCACGGTGCTTTCCGACCATGAGAAGCAGGTCGTTTCCTACCACGAGATCGGTCATGCCATCGTCGCTGCCCGCCAAAAGGGTTCCGCGCCGGTTACCAAGATCACCATCGTGCCGCGCACGAGCGGTGCTCTTGGCTATACCATGCAGGTCGAGGAGGACGAGCGCTTCCTGACGACACGCCAGGAGGTCTTGGACAAGCTTGCCGTCTACTGCGGCGGCCGTGCGGCCGAGGAACTCATCTTTGGCGAGATGACGACCGGTGCCGCCAACGATATCGAACAGGCCACCAAGCTCGCCCGCAACATGGTGACGCGCTTTGGTATGTCCGACGAGTTTGGCATGATGGCGCTCGGTACCGTGCAGAACGCGTATCTCAATCAGGACACGTCGCTCACCTGCGCCCCTGGTACGGCCGAGCGTGTGGACGCGATTGTCGCTAAGCTGATTGAGGATGCGCACGATCGCGCCCTGCAGATCCTCAAGGAGAACAAGTTCAAGCTCCATGAGCTGGCTCGTTATCTGTACAAGAAGGAGACCATCACGGGTGAGGAGTTCATGAACCTCCTCACGCGCGAGAATCCGCTGATGCCGAAGCAGCAGTAAGGTTGGTCGCATAGCGTCGAACGCCCCATTTGAGTGACGGTCTCAAATGGGGCGTTTTTGCTCAGAAGGGATGGAAATGAAGATCGTGGTGAGCGCCTGCTTGATGGGCGAGAGCTGCAAGTATAACGGGCTCGACAACTATCATCGCGCGTTGGTCGAGGCCTGCGAACGCATGGGGACTGAGGTCTTGTTGGTGTGCCCCGAGGTCTTTGGCGGCCTGCCCACGCCGCGCAAGCCGTCCGAGATTGTGAATGGCGAGGTCCGTACCTGCGAGGGTACCTCAGCCGATCGCGAGTTTCGTCTAGGCGCTCAACGTGCGCTCGATATGTGCGAGCAAGCGGGCGGCCCGTCCGAGATTACTGCGTGCGTCTTGCAGGATCGCAGTCCGTCGTGTGGCGTGGGCCATATCTACGACGGATCCTTCAGCGGCACGCTCACAACGGGTAACGGTGTCTTCGTTGACCTGCTCCTGCGCCACGGCTACCGCGTGATCCCGGCAAGCGAATTCGACTCGAGCATGTTACAGCAATAAAAAACCGCCACAAAGGTACTGTCCCCTTTGTGGCGGTTTTGGTCGGTTAGGCCAGGATAGAGTGGCCGTAGGCGTTGGCGGCCTTGATGGCGGCGGCGAACTTCTCGTCGGTGAAGGGCTCCGGGTTACCCTGCTTCCACTCGTTGGTGGCGTGGGCATACTCACACAGCGCCGGGATGTCGGCCTCGGTAAGGCCGACCTGCTCAAGCGTCACGGGCAGCCCCATCTGCTTGTTAAAGGCGGCGTAGCGCTCAAGGTTCTCGGTGTCTCCCGTATAGGCAAACAGCACGAGCACGCCCAGGCTCACGACCTCGCCGTGCAGGTAGGTGCCCTCACGCGGAATGCTGCAGGTGGCGTTGTAGAATGCGTGCGCCACGCTCGAGTTGTAGTAGTAATCGTTCTGGTTGGTCAGGTTGGAGACGTAGCCCGTGTTGACCACGATGTCGAGCGCGATTTGTTTGACGGCCTCGCTTGACAGGTTCTGGCGCACGTCCTCAAGACCCTGAACGCCGTAGGTAAACAGCGGCTCGGAGCAGGTGTGGGCGAGTGCCAGGCCAAGGCCTGCCGTGTGCTCCAAGTTGCCGGCGCTCGTGGCGTACTCGACCTCGGGCTGCTTGGACAGGGCATCGCCCACGCCGGCCCAGAAGTACTCCGCCGGAGCTTCGGCGATGATCTTGGGGTTGATGAAGATGTGCGCCGGTCGGTTGGGGTACGAATAGCCCTCGAGCGAGCCGTCGTCGTTGTACACGACGGCAATGGCGGTCGCGGCGGAGCAGTTAGAACAGATCGTCGGGACGGTGACGACGATCTTCTTGAGCTCGATAGCTGCGGTCTTCACGGTGTCGAGCGCCTTGCCGCCGCCGCATGCGATGAGCACGTCGGCTTCCTGGCAGGCAGGGGAGTTCACGACCTTGGCGATATTGGCACGCGTACTGTTGGTGCCGTAGACGCGCGTTTCCAGAACCTCGACATCGGTACCTTCAAGTGCCGCTTCGATGTCCGGCAGCGACGCAGCCAGGGCACGCTTGCCGCCAATGATGGCAACTTTGGTCGCCCCGTACTCGGCCAATGCGGCGGGCAACTCGTCAAAGCAGTCCTCGCCGACGGTATAGTCACTCATTCCAATCGTGCGCATGGCAACCTTCTTTCGCTCGATAAAGTACTTTCAGGTATTTTGCTCCAAAGCGGCTGCATCAGTCGCGAGAATTTCAAACCAAAATTCCGAACGTATAAAACCAGTGTTGAGGGTTTTTCGCCGACGCAGAACGTGCTAGCATACACCGCATAAGCGTTGATGGGGACGAGTAGTCGGCCATCCGCATGCCACAGAGAGCGGGGAGTGCTGAGAACCCGTGCATGCGACCGATGAAAATCACCCCGGAGCTGCGGTCCCAACGGACGTGCCTCACAGGTTCGTCTTAGTAGACATCGCCGAGATGGTCGTCGATACAGGCCAGCCGAGTAACGGATGCGAGCGCGCGGCGACGCGGGCGAGGGCATCTAAGCTGGGTGGTTAAGCGAAGAGCTTTTGCGGGCACACTGCCCGTTTTGTGGCGCTTCGTCCCAGCTTGTAGGGACGGGCGCTTTTTTGGTGCCCAGAGGGCGTGCGCGCCCACGTCAAGAAAGGGGTACCGTGGCAAACGAGTACAAGCAGACGATGAATCTGCCCAAAACCGGATTTCCCATGCGTGCCGGTCTTTCCAAGTCTGAGCCCAAGCGACTCAAGGACTGGCAAGACAACAAGGTCTACGAGCAAGTTCTGAAGAAGAACGAGGGTCACAAGAAGTTCGTGCTGCACGACGGCCCTCCGTACGCGAACGGCCCGATCCACATCGGCCATGCCATGAACAAGATCTCCAAGGACATGATCAACCGTTACTGGATGATGCAGGGCTTTGAGGTCCCCTATGTCCCCGGTTGGGACTGCCACGGTCAGCCGATCGAGCACAAGGTCGAGGAGAAGCTCGGCACCGAGAAGTTCAACCAGACCTCCACGGCTAAGATCCGCGAGCTTTGCAACAAGTTCGCTGTCGAGAATATTGAGCTGCAGAAGGCCGGCTTCCGCCGCCTGGGCGTTCTCGGCGACTGGGACAACCCGTACCTGACGCTCTATCACCAGCATGACGCCGCCGACATCGAGGTCTTCAAGGCCATGTTCGACAAGGGCATGATTTATCGCGGTCACAAGCCCGTCCACTGGTGCAAGCACTGCCACACCGCGCTTGCCGAGGCCGAGATCGAGTACTCCGACGAGACGAGCCCCTCCATCTTCGTGCGCTTCGAGATGACCTCCAAGCCCGCCGGCCTCGAGAACTTCGACGGCCCGGTTGACTTCATCATCTGGACGACCACGCCGTGGACCATCCCCTCCGACCAGGCCGTTTCCCTCAAGCCCGGCGCCGCCTACGTCGCCGTTGAGCACGAGGGTCGTGCCGAGGTCATGCTCGAGGACCTGGCTCCCAAGTGCTGCGAGGAGTTTGGCTGGGAGTACACCCCGGTCATGGTTGACGGCAAGGCCTACGTAGTTCCCGCCGAGACCTTCCACCATATCCACTACAAGCAGCCGATCTTCGACGGTGTCGAGGGCGTGGCGCTGCTGGCCGATTACGTCGGTGTCGATGACGGTACCGGTATCGTCCACAACTCGCCCGGCCACGGCGTCGACGACTACTTCGCCTGCCTCAAGGAGGGCATCACCGACATCTGCATGCCGGTCGATGACGACGGCAAGTTCTACACCGGTGAGGAGTTTGGCACCGGTGGCCCCTTCAGCGGTATGGATACCGATGAGGCCAACCCGCACATCATCGAGTTCCTTCGCGAGCGCGGCACCCTGGTTCTCGAGAAGAAGATCACGCACAGCTATCCGCACTGCTGGCGCTGCAAGCACCCGGTGCTCTTCCGTGCTACCGACCAGTGGTTTGTCTCGATGGACAAGACTGGTTTGCGCGAGCAGGCTGGCAAAGAGGTCCGCGAGAACGTCAAGTGGTATCCGGCCCACGCGGCAAACCGCATCGGCGCCATGGTCGAGCAGCGTCCCGACTGGTGCATCAGCCGTCAGCGCAACTGGGGCGTGCCTATCCCGAGCTACACTTGCGCCGACTGCGGCGAGAAGGTTATGAACGACGCCACGCTCGACGCAGTCATCAAGCTCTTCCACGAGAAGGGCTCCGACGCCTGGTTCACCGACGCTCCCGAGAGTTACCTGGGCGAGGCCTGCGTCTGCCCCAAGTGCGGCGGCCATCACCTCAAGGCAGATAAGGACATCCTCGACGTGTGGTGGGATTCCGGCGTCTCCTGGAAGGCCGTCTGCGAGTACCGTCCCGAGCTGGAGTATCCGGCGGATGTGTACCTCGAGGGCTCCGACCAGCACCGCGGTTGGTTCCAGAGCTCGCTGCTCACCTCGGTGGGTGCCAACGGCCATGCTCCGTACAAGGCGGTCGTCTCGCAGGGCTTCACGCTCGACGGCCAGGGCCGCAAGATGTCCAAGTCGCTCGGCAACGTCATCGACCCCAACAAGGTCTGCGACGAGATGGGCGCTGACATCATTCGCCTGTGGGTCGCCTCGGTCGACACCAGCTCCGACGTTTCCATCGACCACGAGATTCTCGCCCGTACGTCTGATGCCTACCGTCGTTTCCGCAACACGCTGCGCTTCTTGCTCTCCGAGCTCGAGGGTCAGTTTGAGCCCGAGACCGACGGCGTCGCCTTTGCCGACCTGTTGCCGCTCGACAAGCTCATGGTTGCCCGTCTGACCCAGGTCCAGGCCGAGGTCGACGACGCTTACTCTTGCTACGAGTTCCCGCGCGCTTACCGTGCGCTCTACGACTTCGTGGTTACCGAGCTCTCCAACGTGTATCTCGACGCCCTGAAGGACCGTCTGTACTGTGAGAAGCCCGGCTCGCTCGAGCGCCGCAGCGCCCAGACCGTGCTGGCCGAGCTCTTCTCGATGCTCATGCGCGACCTTCAGCCGATCCTGTCCTACACGGTTGACGAGGCCATGGCCTATGCGCCCGCCGGCTGCGTCGATCACCAGAAGTACGCCGCGCTGCTCGATTGGTACAAGTCGCCCATCACGTTCGACGAGGCCAATGAGTTTGAGGGCGTGCTCGAGGCTTCACTCGAGCTCCGTAGCGCCGTGACCAAGGCCCTTGAGGATGCCCGCTCCGCCGGTACCTTCACCAAGAGCCAGCAGGTCCGCGTCAAGGCGGTCGTTCCCGCCGAGATGTACGCGCTGCTGACCGGTGATAAGGCCGTCGACCTGGCCGAGTTCTACATCGTTTCCGATGTTGAGCTGACCCAGGGCGAGGAACTCTCCGTTGCCATCGAGGCAGCCGAGGGCGAGTGCTGCGACCGTTGCTGGAACTACCGCACCACCGTCGGCGAGTACAACGGCCACGCGCATATCTGCAAGCGCTGCGCGAATGCCCTTTAAGGCACGGTAACTCGGCATTTTAGTTATTGGGAGAATTTGGACGCCTTCGGCCCATTTGCTCCGCTGAATAAAAGCGGCATTCTGTTTTTCGGAATGCCGCTTTCTTTTTATGCTGGTTATTTATCTGGCGTTAGCGAATATGTCGTGCGCTCTGCGTGTGGCAATATAAGATGGTTAATTGCGTTAAACGGAATTCGATGTTCTTGAGGGTAGGGGATTGATTTGGGTCGTGCTGGGGGTATGACGCCGCCTTTGCGTTGGCGGTTGGATGTTGCTGGTGGGGTGGCGCTGGTTGTGCTGCTTCTTGACCAGCTGACCAAGCTTGCGGTTCGTGCCGTGGGCGACGCTTTGCATGTGACCGTCATCCCCGGTGTCATTGACTTTATGTTTGTCCGTAATATCGGTGCTGCCTTTAGCATGGGCGAGGGGCATGGCGTTGCGTTCGCTTTGCTGGCGCTTGCGGTCATTGTCGCCATTGCCGTGTACTTGCTTCGCACGCCCCAGCTTGCTCGCTTGGAGGTTGTGGGCATGGCCATGGTCGTGGGTGGCGCCATTGGCAACGCGATCGATCGCCTGGCTTTTGGCTTTGTGACCGATTTTATTGCCACCACCTTCATCGACTTTCCCGTCTTTAACGTGGCCGATATCGGCATCACCGTAGGCGTTGTGCTTGCCCTCATCGGCTACATGTTCTTGAGCCCTGCGGCCCGCGAAGTCGATGCGACTGCCGAGCTCTATGCCCGTGATGAGGCCCGCGCCAAGCGCAAAGCCAAGCAGCGTGGGGAGCGTGCCCGCAAGATTCGCGAAAGGAATGAGCGTTAATGGCCGACATCCATATTCTTGTTGCCGACGATTGCTCTGGCCAGCGTCTCGACGCCTTTCTGGGTGCCAACGACGGCTGCCCCACGCGCTCTGCCTGCGCGCATCTGATCGAGGGCGGCGCCGTAATCGTGAACGGCGAGACCTGCCTATCAAAAAAATATGCTGTGCGCTCCGGTGACCGCATCTCGGTCGACCTGCCCGAGCCGCATGATCCCACTGATGTGATTCCCGAGGCCATCCCCCTCGATATCCGTTACGAGGACGACTACCTCATCGTGCTCTCCAAGCAGCGCGGCCTGGTGTGCCATCCCGCCCATGGCCACGAGAGCGGCACGCTTGCGAACGCTCTGGTCTACCACTGCGGCTTTGACCATCTGGGTACCGTGCAGGGTGAGGACCGCCCCGGCATCGTGCATCGTTTAGATCGCGATACCTCGGGCCTCATGCTTGCGGCAAAAGACGACGACACGCAGCGTGCGCTCCAAAATCTCATTCGCACGCGCACGCTCGATCGTCGCTATATCACGCTCGTTCACGGACATATCGCTATGGATGAGGGCACCATTAACACCGGCATTGCCCGTTCTACGCGTGACCGTGTCAAGATGGCAGTTTCGGACGATCCTTTCGCGCGCCAGGCCATTACGACCTTTAAGGTCCTTGAGCGCTTCGATTCCACGCGTTTTGACGACGGCTACACGCTCGTCGAGTGCCACCTGTTTACGGGCCGCACACATCAGATTCGCGTGCATATGCGCCATATCAACCACGCCTGCGTGGGCGATCCTCTCTACGGCAAGTGCGATGCACGCGCCGATCAGGGGCTGACCAGGCAATTCCTTCATTCCTGGCGCGTCGCATTCGACCATCCCGTGACAGGGGAGCGCATTGAGTGCCGCGACGAGCTACCGTGGGATCTTGCCGCGGTTCTTGACGACCTGGCCCCGCGCTCGCTTGGCCGCACCGCTGCCGGCGACGAGATCGTTCCTCAGCTCGGTCTTCTCGAAGCCTAGCCAGTATTAGGTGGTTTCTTGAACTCGGTAAGCCTGCGGTAAGATATACGGTTGTTTACGTAACGCGTTGCTGGGAGCCTGCATGCTCGCCTTTTTACAAACCAACACACCCATCGTGATCTTCAATCAGATTGTCGTCACGCTGCTCACGGTCTGCTTTCTGTACCAGGTGGTCTTCTTTGTCATTGGCGCTCTTCGTGGCGAGGTCGCGCCTCCCAAGGCCAAAAAACTTCACCGCTATGCCTTCTTCATTGCTGCGCATAACGAGGAAGCCGTAATTGCCAATCTCGTACGCTCCATCAAGGACCAGGACTATCCGTCCGAGCTTATCGAGGTCTTTGTCGTTGCCGACGCCTGCACCGACAACACCGCGCAGCTCGCACGCGAGGCCGGTGCCATTGTTTACGAGCGCAATGACCTGGCCCGAAAGGGCAAGAGCTGGGTCATGGACTTTGGTTTCGATCGCATTCTCAACGAGTATCCCGACACGTTTGAGGGCTACTTTATCTTCGATGCCGATAACGTCATCTCCCGCGATTACGTCTCCAAGATGAACGATGCCTTTGACCAGGGCTTCCATGTGGTCACGAGCTATCGTAACTCCAAGAATTTTGGCAGCTCGTGGATCTCGGCAGCTAATGCTACTTGGTACCTGCGCGAGGCGCGCTTTCTCAATAACGCGCGCAACATCTGCAAGACTTCTTGCGCTGTCTCTGGTTCGGGCTACCTCATCTCCGCCAGCGTTATCGAGGGCATGCACGGTTGGCAGTTCCATACGCTGACCGAGGATATTCAGTTCACCACGTTCTGCGCCATTCACGGCATTCGCATCGGTTATGCGCCTGCGGAGTTCTTTGACGAGCAACCCGTGACGTTCAAGGCATCCTGGAAGCAGCGTATGCGCTGGACCAAGGGCTTCTACCAGGTCTTTTTTACCTATGGCAAGCATCTTGTCAAATCGACGTTCCGCTATCATCGCTTTGCCGCGTACGACATGTTTATGACCATCGCTCCGGGCATGCTGCTGTCCCTGATCTCCATGCTCGCCAACGCGACGTTCCTGATCGTGGGCGGTCTTTCGCATGGTTTCTTGGCTACCGAAGTCGAGATGCAGGCGTGCGCCGCTTCGCTCATTATGACCTTCGCCATGATGTATCAGACGTTCTTTATCCTGGCGCTGCTCACGACTATCTTTGAGTACAAGCACATTCACTGCGCGCAAAAGTGGCGTCTGGTGACTAACCTGTTTACCTTCCCGATCTTTATGTTCAGCTATATCCCCATCACGGTGGCTGCGCTGTTCCTAAAGGTCGACTGGGTGCCGACGCAGCACGCCGTCAACGTCACCCTTGACGAGGTCATGCAAGGCGCCAAATAATCACCACCATCACCACCACAAAGGGGACAGGCACCTGTGTGGTGGTTTTTGTTTTTGCGATGTAACTCGAGGAGGCGTTCGATGGTCTATATCCCGTTTTGGTTGTTTGCTATTGCTGGCGCCGTTATCGATGCTCGTGATCGGCGGTTCCCGAATTCGCTTGCCGGCGCGTGTGCGGTGGCGGCGTTAGCGGGTGTTTGGTTCGATCTCGGTTTGAACACAGCGCTTGACCACGCAGGTCTTGCCGTCATCGTGTATCTTGCTCTCGTGCTGACTGAGTCCTTCTGGCGTCGTCTTCGCCAAACCCCGGGCATCGGCATTGGAGATGCTAAGGCACTTTTCGCGCTTTGCACGCTCGACCCTATGGGTGGCATCGTGGCATTTGCCGCTGCGCTCCTGGTTCTTGCCCTCTCCTGCCTCATCACGAAATCGCGCTCTCTGCCATTGCTCCCGTTTTTGGTGCCGATTTTTGCCATAATCGAGGTCGTGGGCTGCACTTTGTAACCGATTGCGCATCCTTCTTAAGGAGCATGCCATGGCAATTAATCAAGAAACGGCCGTCATTAAGGCGCGCATGGACCGTATTCCCTCGGCGTTGTCGCCCGAACTTGTCGAGCGCATTTCCGCCGATCGTGCTTCGGGGCATGTCAACCCGTATCGTTGCAACGACGATCAGGTCATTCGTCGTATTGATCGCGCCGCCGACAAAGGCACGCTTATGCGTCCGGCGTTTATGCGCGATACCGAAAAGATACTTCATCTTCCGGCGTACACCCGTTATGCAGGCAAAACGCAGGTCTTTAGCTTCCGTAGCAATGACGATCTTTCACGCCGCGGTTTGCACGTACAGCTTGTCTCCCGCATTGCGCGCGATATCGGTCGCGCCCTGGGGCTCAATTGCGATCTGATCGAGGCGATTGGCCTGGGTCACGACTTGGGACACACGCCTTTCGGCCATGCCGGCGAGCGCTTCCTCAACGATATCTTTCATGAGCGTACGGGGCGTTATTTTTTCCATAACGTGCAGTCGGTCCGCGTGCTCGACGCGTTGTATGGCCGCAACGTGTCGCTCCAGACGCTCGACGGCGTGCTATGCCATAACGGCGAGTACGAGCAGCGTGTGTTTGAGCTCTCGGACATGGGCTCCTTTGACCAGTTTGACCAGACGGTTGAGGATTGCATTGCCACGGGCTATAGCGCAATTGAGCATCTGCGTCCCATGACGCTCGAAGGCTGCGTGGTCCGCATCTCTGATATCCTTGCCTACGTTGGGCGCGATCGCCAAGACGCCATTGCGGCGGGCCTGCTTTCGCCCGACGCTTTTGATGATGGCCGGGGCGGTGCCTACAACAGTTGGATCCTCACGCATGCCTCCATCGATATCGTTGAGCACAGTTATGGTAAGCCGCGCATCGAGATGAGCGAGGACCTGTTTGTGGAAATTCGCCGAGCCAAGCACGAGAACTACGAGAAGATCTATAGCAAGGGCGGTATCGAAGGCGATTCCGAGGCGGAGCTGCGCGAGGCATTCGAAAAACTCTACGACCGTTGCCTGCAGGATATAAACGAAGGCGACGAGTCTTCGTATATCTTTAAGCACCATATTTCGCGCATTGAGCAGCAGCTTTCCTACTACGATCGCACCTACGCTTGGCAGGACGACAAGGATCAAGCCGTGGTGGATTATATCGCGAGTATGACGGACGGTTATTTCTGCGAGCTGACGAGCAAGCTGTTCCCGGGTCTAAAGTTTCCGCATCGTACCTATATTAACGAACGGTAGTTCGTATCATTTCGGTATACTGTTGGTCAACAACGATTTTGATTGATGTACAGGATGGCTATGGACGACCTTTTTTCTGCTTCGACGCGCGAGCGTTCCTTTCAGAATGCGCCGCTTGCGGTGCGCATACGCCCCAATTCGCTCGACGAGTTTGTGGGCCAGCAAAAGGCCGTCGGTAAGGGCTCATGGTTGCGTGCTGCGATCGAGCACGATGTGCTTTCGAGCGTGATACTGTACGGGCCGGCCGGTACGGGCAAGACGACGCTGGCCCACATTATTGCCAACCATACCAAGAGTGAGTTTGTCGAGGTCAGCGCCGTCACGGGTACCGTGAAGGACCTGCGTCGCGTGATTGATGAGGCCAAGACGCGCCTGAATACGTACGACCGTCGCACCATTCTATTCATCGATGAGATTCACCGCTTCTCTAAGTCGCAGCAGGATGCCCTGCTGCATGCAGTTGAGAACCGTACCGTCATTATGATTGGCGCTACGACGGAGAATCCGTACTTCGAGGTAAACTCGGCGCTGCTCTCACGTGGTCGAGTCGTGGAGCTTGAGCATTTAAAGGACGAGGATATCGCCATGCTTATCGAGCGTGCGCTCGAGGCACCGCAGGGCTTGAACGGTAAGTTCTCGGCCGATGAGGATACGGTCAAGACCATCTGCACGCTGGCAGCGGGTGACGCTCGCTCGGCGCTCACGACGCTCGAGCTTGCGAGCGAGATTGCCGTCACGCGTCCCGATACCGAGGGAACGCCAGCGCCCGCGGCGGGGGAGCGCTATCCCATCACCGTGGATGACGTGAAGATCGCCAACCCGCGTCGCGGCTTTACGTATGACAAAAACGGCGACATGCACTACGACATCATCAGTGCGTTTATTAAGTCTATGCGCGGTAGTGACCCCGATGCCACGATCTATTGGCTCGCGCGCATGATCGATGCTGGGGAGGATCCTAAGTTTATCGCTCGCCGTATTATGATTCACGCTTCTGAGGATGTTGGCAACGCCGACCCGCAGGCGCTTTTGGTGGCGCATGCCGCGTTTAAGTCTGCCGAGGTCATTGGCTATCCCGAGTGCCGCATTAACCTTGCTCAGGCTGCACTCTATGTGTGCTTGGCGCCTAAGTCAAACGCATGTGAGGCCTCGATTGACGCGGCGTTGGCCGATATTCATAGCAGCGGTTTACGTGAGGTGCCGAGTTATTTGCGCGATCGTCATCGCCCGGGCAGCGATGAATACGGTGTGTATAAGTATCCGCACGATTATCCCGAAGGCTGGGTCGATCAGCGCTATTTGCCCGAAGGCTTGGAACGCGGTGCATTTTGGCAGCCTGCCGGCCGCGGTTGGGAAGAATGGCGCGTAGAGCAAAGTGAACGCGACCGCAGCGGGAATGCACCGAAGTAGCTGCTGATAATTTTGTCCCACGTTGCTGCTCATGGCATGTTCGGTCCCCTTTGGGGTACCATGGAAACCGTCTGTATATCGATTCCTTTGGGAGGCTTGTATGAGTCCCATTCAAATCGCCCTGCTGCTGCTCGCTGTTGCCGGCGTGTGGGCCATCGTTGAGCTCGCGCTTACCCTGCGCAAGACCCGCACCGTTGTCGACTCGCTCGATAAGACCGTTAACGACCTCAACAACACCATCGCCGAGGCTCAGCCTGTGGTGGCAAAGCTCGATGGCGCTGTCGATGAGCTTACGCCGGCGCTTGCCCAGATGGAGCCGCTGCTTAAGTCGAGCAAGACGGCAGTTGATGCCCTTACCTCCAATCTCGTAGAGGTCGAAGCCGTGGTTCGCGACATTTCTGAGGTCACCGGTAGCATGGCCGAGGCCAGCAATGCTGTGTCGAGCGTGACTGATTCTGCGGCAGGTGCCGTGCAGAAACTCTTTAACAAGGTGAAGGCTCCCGCGGCCGACGCTGAGTGCAAGCTTTCCGCTGCCGAAGAAGCCGAGCAGCCGACCGAGCGTGTCCTGATTGGCGAAGCCGGGGACGATGTCGCTGCTGGTGACAATGATGCACAGAAGCCTGCTGCTAAAGCAGCTCAGTATTACACCTATACGCCCGCCGAGACCTCTGAGGAGTCCTGCGATGAGTAGCGAAGCAACCTGCCCTATCACGCTGACCGTTGCCGGTGACCCGCGTCTCGCTCGCCTTGTGCGCATGACGGCAGCCAACGTTGGTGCCCTGTGCTCTATGTCTGTCGATCGCATCGAGGACATCCGCATGGCTGCCGAGGAGGCTTTCATCTTTGGTTGCACCGCGGTCGACTGCGACGACATCACCATCAAATTCGATGTCGATGAGACCCACGTTGGCATGACTATTACCTTTGGTGACCAGGCTACGGTCGATGAAGACGACCAGGCTGCGGTGTATGCCGAGCTCATCCTCGCGAGCGTGTGCGACTCCTACGAAAAGACTGCGGCGCCCCTGACGCTTTCCCTCGACCTCAAGGCGGATATCTAATATGACCGAACGTTCCCGGAGCGGCAAGACCGCTTGGGACAAGGAGAAAACCCGCGAGCTGTTTCGTCGCTACAAAGAGACCGGTGATCCGGACGCCCGCGAGCAGCTCGTCATGTCCCATATGAATCTGGTAAGGTTTCTTGCCAATAAATTTAAGAATCGCGGCGAGCCGCTCGACGACCTCATGCAGGTCGGCTATCTGGGTTTGCTCAAGGCTATCGACCGCTTTGACCCCGAGCGCGGGCTCGAGTTCACGACGTTTGCAACACCCACTATCCTGGGCGAGATCAAACGCCATTTCCGCGACAAGGGCTGGAGCGTGCGCGTACCGCGTCGTCTGCAGGAGCTCTCGGCCAAGGTCAACCAAGCTACTGACAAACTTACCAACGAGCTGCAGCGATCGCCCAAGGTTGAGGAGATCGCTGAGTATCTAGATGTGACTGTCGATGAGGTCCTCGAGGCTATGGAATCGTCTTCGGCCTATACCTCGGTGCCCATCGAGGCTCCTGGTGCGTCCGATTCCGACGATGCCCCCTCGATTCTCGACCGTTACGCCGACGACGACAACGAGCTCGACTTTACCGATGACCGTCTAGTGATCGAGGAAGCCATCCGTGATTTCTCGCCGCGCGAGCGCGAGGTGATCGAGCTGCGCTTTGTGAAGGGCATGACCCAGATCGAGATCGCCAAGAAGCTTGGTATTTCTCAGGTGCAGGTTTCGCGTCTGCTGCGCCGCACGCTTAAGAAGATTCAGGACAAGATCGACCCCGACGGAGTGATGATTCGTTCATGAGTGAGCACCCCCAACAAACCGATCGCGTGCTGCGCGACACCCGCATTCTGACGCTGCGCATTTGGGCTGTTGTCGGCTGCATTGTTATTGCTGCTGTCATCTTTAACCT
Organism: uncultured Collinsella sp.; assembly: GCA_900544995.1. Lineage (GTDB taxonomy): Bacteria > Actinomycetota > Coriobacteriia > Coriobacteriales > Coriobacteriaceae > Collinsella. The sequence continues at coordinate 30,104 of UQXC01000018.1, forward strand.
TATGGGCATCCTGGCACCGGTTATCGAGTTTCTCGCTGTTGGTTCCATCATTGCCTTTGTGATGTCCCCGATCACCAACTGGCTCGAGCACCATGGCGTGAATCGCGGCATCGGTTCGCTTATCGCGCTTATTGTTGTTGCCGTGCTCGTCGGTGTCGTTTGCATCTTGTCGCCGATTCTCTTTGGCCAGATCATGGAAGTCCTGAGCCGCCTGCCCGAGCAGCTTCGTGTTGCTGGTGGCGATCTCAACGAGATGATCTCGCATGCCAAAACGCTCAACAACACGCCGCTCAAGGAGTATTTGGACGATAATCTTTCGTCGCTTGTTACCGTGGCATCGAAGTACGTGTCTCAGATCGCTGCCGAGCTTGGCCGCGGTGTGTTCCCGCTCATCACCAATACGGCCTCGCAGTTGTTCGTGATCTTCCTTGGTCTGGTGCTTGCGTACTGGATGGCCTGCGACTACCCTCGCATGCACCACGAGATTTGCACCATCATCGGTCAGGAGAAGGAGACCTCGTACCGCTTTATGGTCGCCATCCTTTCTCGCTCTGTCGGCGGCTACATGCGCGGTATGGTCGTGACGTCCATCTGTGGTGGTTTCCTCGCCTTTATCGGTTTTATGATCATCGGCCATCCGTATGCGGCGCTCATGGCTATCTTTACCGGCATCATGCATTTGGTTCCAGTCGTCGGTCCTTGGGTGAGCGCAGCAATCGCCACAGTGCTCGGTTTCATGTTCAGCCCCATGTTGGCGTTATGGACGCTCGTCGTGACGATGGTCGCGCAAAACGTCACCGATAACGTGATTTCGCCTAAGGTCATGCAGAGCTTGGTGCAGGTGCATCCCATCATGAGCCTCACGGCGCTCGTTATTGGCTCGGCACTCATGGGCCCCATCGGTATGATTATTGCCATCCCGCTTTGTGCGGCCCTCAAGGGTATCTTCGTGTACTACTTCGAGAATGAGACCGGCCGACAGCTTGTGGCCTATGACGGTGCCGTGTTTAAGGGCACGCCGTACCGCGATGGCGATGGCAACCCGGTCGCCGCCTACGACGCGCTCGGCGACGACACCTTCATCTACGAGTCTGAGCTTATCGGTAACGAGACTGCGCCCGAGGCCAAGGCCATGCCCAAGCCCGAGCTCGATAATCCCTGGATCAAGCTCTCTGGTCTGCAGCCCGATGCGACGGGCTTCTTCAAGAACCCCTTCGCTAAGGATGACGATTCCAACACGGATGACGACAACAAAACCGGCATCGACGGCTCCATGGACGATGATGACAACTAGCGGGGTAATTCGGATTAATATTCATACGCGCTAACATGCAATTTCGCTGAAGGGCCGGCATTGTGCCGGCCCTCTTTTTTGCACTTGCGCGGTGGGATGGTAATATCGTTACGTTTGAACTGTTTCGATGTGAAACCGAGGAGATTCCCTCTATGAGTGCTGACTACCCGTCAATGACTACGGCCGAGATCCGCTCCAAGTTCCTCAACTTCTTTGAGGAGCGCGGTCTTAAGCTCTATCCTTCTTCGTCCCTCGTCCCCGATGATCCCTCGCTGCTGCTTGCCAACGCCGGCATGAACCAGTTTAAGGAGTACTACCAGGGCAAGAAGACCATGAAGGAGATCGGCGCGATCTCCTGCCAGAAGTGCGTCCGCACCAACGACATCGATTGCATCGGCGAGGACGGCCGTCACCTGTCCTTCTTTGAGATGCTCGGCGACTTCTCCTTTGGCGGCGTCTCCAAGCAGCAGGCCTGCGCTTGGGCCTTTGAGCTCATCACCAAGGAGTTCAAGCTGCCGCTCGACCGCCTGTACTTCACCGTCTTTACCGAGGACGACGAGACCCACGACGTGTGGCGTTCCCTGGGCGTTGCCGAGGACCACATCTCGCGTCTGGGGGAGGACGACAACTTCTGGGCCGCCGGCCCCACCGGCCCCTGCGGTCCGTGCTCCGAGATCTACTTTGACATGGGCGAGGAGGTCGGCTGCGGCAGGCCCCGCCCATAGCCCCGGTCTGGCTGTGGACAGCGAGCGG
>UQXC01000019.1 GCA_900544995.1 uncultured Collinsella sp.
CGCCCCGTTTGGGGCGGCACGTTTTTGTTTGGGCGGGCGTCTGCCGCGTGCGTTACTCGAAGTATTGGAACTTGTTGGTCGAGAAGGCAAACGTTACGACAAAGCCTTCGCCGGGCTCGGATGCTGCGGTGACGTCGATGCCCATCTTGGAGCACAGGCGCGCCACCAGGTAGAGGCCGATGCCCGTTGCACGCTTGGTGGTGCGGCCGTTGTCGCCGGTAAAGCCCTTCTCGAACACGCGCGGCAGGTCGGCCGCGCTCACGCCGCAGCCGTTGTCCGCGACGGTAAGCTCGATGCGCTCGCTTGCCAGGCCCTCGTCCAGCAACGCACCCGAAAACACGATCTTTGCGCCGTCCTCGCGCGCATATTTAATGCTGTTCTGAATGAGCTGGCCCAGAATAAACTCGAGCCACTTCTCGTCGGTAAAGACCTCAAAGTCGAGGTTCTCGCACACCGGGGCCACGTGCGCCGCGATGAGCTCGCGCGCGTTGGCCTTAATCGCGCCCGTCACCAGGGTCTTGAGATCCCAGCGGCGAATCAAGTAGTCGCGCTCCACGACTTCCGAGCGCGCGTAGTACAGCGCCTGGTCGATATAGCGCTCCACGCGAGCCAGCTCGCGACCGAGGTCATCTACGCGCGACAGGTCATCTTCGCTGCCGTCCAGGTTTTCCAAAATCAGATGGGCTGCCGCCAGAGGCAGCTTGGCCTCGTGGACCCAGCTCTCGATATAGTCGCGATAGTCATCGGTCTGGCGCCTGCCTTCGGCAACCTCGTCACAAGCGGCTTTGCCCACCCGGCGCAAGACCTCGTACTCGAGCTCGCCCTCGGCATAGGTCGGACATTGCACCATCTCCTGCACCCATGCGGGACTCTCGAGCTCCTCTGCCGCACGCTCCAGCTGGCGCAGAAAACGACGACGGCGCGCGTACTCGATCACGATGCCGAGCATACCGAAGATATAGGACACGCCGACCGCCACGACCACGATGGAAACGGGTGCGCCGGCGACCGTCAGCACAAAGCAGCTCAGCAGCACGCCGCACGTCCACACGGCGACGGGAAGCAGCGCATCTTTAAAGAACTTGCCAAACGACATAGCCGGCCCCTAGACCGAATAGCCTTGGCCGCGATGCGTGGTCAAATACCCCTTGATACCGATTTTTTCGAGCGTGGTGCGCAGGCGGTTGATGTTGACGGTGAGCGTATTGTCGTCCACGAAGGCGTCGGAGTCCCACAGGTCCTGCATGATGGCCGAGCGCGAGACGATCTTGCCCGCACGGCTCAGAAGCAGCGAGAGGATACGCAGCTCGTTTTTGGTGAGCTCGGTGCTGGTGCCCGTTTGCGTGTTGGTGACCATGGAGCGTGCGAGGTCGAGCTCCAGTCCCTTGTGGACGAGCGTGCTGCGCTCGCCCGCCGACGCGGTGCGACGCAGCAAGGCATTGATGCGCGCCACGAGCACACGGGCGCTATAGGGCTTGGGAACAAAGTCGTCCGCGCCGAGCGTCATGGCCATGACCTCGTCGATCTCGGTCGTGCGCGACGTGAGAACGATGATGGGAACCTCGGATTCGCGGCGAACCTCGTGGCAGATATGCTGGCCGTCCTTGACGGGAAGCGTGAGGTCGAGCAGCACCAGGTCGGGCGCGGCGGCGAGAATATCGCGCGAGACATGCTCAAACGATTCGCATGCCTCGATTTCAAACCCGGCGCGGGCAAGGATGTCGACAAGCTCACGACGAATGGGCTCGTCGTCCTCAACGACATAAATCAGCGCCATGTGTCCTCCCATTTCGCGCAACTTGCACCTTCCACACCATTATGCCCACGGCGTCGCAGCGATACGACCCCGTGGGCACCTAATATGACAAAAGTGTTCGGTAGCCTCGAGAGAAATAGGGGCCGACCGGTCCTAAACCGATCGACCCCATCACTTCGACCTCGAGCCTCTACTCGAGCGTACGCATGTACGCAGAGATGGCATCCAGGCCCTTCTGCAGGTCGTCGGTGTTATCGGAGTATGCATAGCCGATGCGCATGCTCTTGGGCTCCTCGAAGCAATCGCCCGGGGTAACGAGCGCGCCGGATTTCTTAATCATGTCAATGCAGAACGTCCTGGAGTCGATGTCGTAGTCGTAATACACGAGCGCGGTGGTACCCGCCTCGGGCTTGACGAACGACAGGTGCGGCTCGCTCTCGACCCACTTCTCCAGAACAGCAAGGTTCTGACGGACGATGCGACGGCTGCGCTCAAGGATCACGGAAGCGTTGCCCAGAATCAGCTCCGCCACCGTCTCGCTGAATATGCCGGCGGAAATCAGGTTGTAGTCGCGATGCGAGAGCAGCGCGCGACGAAGTTCCGGGCTCTTGGTGACCGCCCAGCCCAGACGCAGGCCGGCAAACGACCAGACCTTGGACATGGATGCGGTGACGACGGCCTTGTCGTACAGGTCGATCACAGACTCGGAGTACTCATCCGTCTGAGTAAGCAGACGATAGACCTCGTCGCAGAGCACCCACGCGTCGTGTTTGCGTGCGACCTCGACAATCGCCTTGAGCGTATCGGTGTCGAGCAGGGCGCCCGTGGGGTTGTCCGGGTTATTGATGCAGATGAGCTTGGTATCGTCGGTCACCAGGGTATCGAGCGCGTCGACGTCGACGTGATAGCCGTTCTTGCGATCGAGCTGAAGGATATCGACCTTCGCACCGCACATCTCGGGAATCGAGTAAAGCTGCTGGTAGGTAGGCTTGACGGAGACTACGTGATCGCCCGGTTCGACGAGCGTGGAAATAACCAGGGAGTTGGCACCGGTCGCGCCGTGCGTGGGCACGATATGCCCGGGTTCGACCGTCTTATAGAGACGCGCGACCCCCTCGAGGAAGCCGGGCTGCCCCTCGATGTCCCCGTAGGTGAATCGGCGCGAGCACAGGCTATCGAGCCACGCCTTCTTGTCGGTGTTCGTAAGCTCGAACAGCTGGTCGAGCGTGAGGGAGTAGACGCACGTCTCCGCAACGTTGTGGGTGCACTTGGTCTCCCACTCGTTCATCCACTGCTCGACGGCGAAATCCTTGATCTGCATTGTCGTTTCCTTTCCTTGACTTTCTTACAGTTCCACCGCGGTGCCCAGCCCCGCCTCGACGGCGCGGTCGTAGGCGATTTTCGATGCCGAAAGGTCCTGAACGGCGATGCCCGACGTATCGAACACCGTCACCTGCTCGTCATCCGAACGCCCCGTAGCCGTGCCGGCGATGACTTCGCCGAGCTCCGCTTTGATGTCCTCTGGGGTGATGGCACCCTCGGCAATCGGAATCTCCAGCTCGCCGGACGCGACCGATTGCTCGCGGTCGTCGACGTAAACAGCGGCACGGGCGACAAGTGCCGAGGCGAGCTCCTGCTTGCCGGGCATGTCGGCACCGACGCAGGAAATATGCGTACCGGGGCGCACCCATGCATCGGGGATGATGGGCTTGGTCGCCGGCGTAATCGTCACGATGATGTCGGCCTCTGCCGCGGCACCTTGGCCGTCGGCCGTCGCCTCGATGGAATAGGTGGATGCCTCGCGAGCATGCTCGCAGGCGCCCAAGATATGGGCGACCTCGTCTCGCATGCGCTCGACGCGGGCCTCGGGCGCGGCATCGGAAACCGGCTCCCACACCTTGACCTCGCTCACCTTGGGACAGGCGGCGAGCACGCCCGCCACCATATAGGTGCTCATATGGCCGGCACCCGCAACAAGCAGTTTGGACGCATCCGCCCGAGCCAGCCACTTGGCACCGATCGCAGCGGCGGCACCGGTGCGAAGTCCAGTGACGGCGGAGGCATTGAGCAGCGCCAACGGCTCGCCCGTCGCGTTGTCGCACAGCAGCGTGGTGCCGAAGATCTCGGGCAGCCCCTTTTTGGAATTCTGAGAGAACCAAGCAGTAAGCTTGAGACCGAAGAGGCCGCTTCCCGCCAACTCGCCCGAGCGGATATCCATATCGGCCACGCCGGGTTCGAACTGCTCATATACCATCGGCCACGCAACACCCTTGCCCGTTGCCTTCTGGCGATATGCCTCCTCCACGGCAGCGATTGCATCCTCGATCGTCAGCACCTTGGAAACTTCCTCAGCCGAAAGCACCATCATCTGCCCCATCATCGCTCCTTTCAGTGAAAGCTTTACGTTGCTTCACTGTACGGTTTAGTAACGATGCCGCCAAGGATCATTTCTTGTTGGAATCTACAACGATTCTCGATCTGATTTTTTGTTCTATCAGCAGATATTTGAACTATTTCTCGCATCAACGGCATACGGATGTGCGATTATCCTATTTATACCGGTATTAATTGTATTGATTTACAAGGTGATGTTGATGCTATACACCGTCTCGGACTTCTCACGGGAATATGAGGGATCGGTCCGTCTAATCGCCGGCAGCGATGGCGTCTCGCGTGCCGTCTCTGGCGTCGGGATCCTCGACTATGAACTCATGCCCGGCCTCAAGAACAAGTATCAGCGCGTCAACTTCACCTCAGACGAGATCGTCCTCAGCACCTTCCTCTATGCGAAGGACGACCCGTACCTCATCACTGAAGCCGTGAAATACCTCGTCGCCAAGGGAACGAGCGGTCTTATCATCAAAAACGTCCTGCACATCCCGATTCCCGACCAAGCCATCCGCTACGCCAACGCGCGGCACTACCCGGTCTTTCTCACGACCGACGACTCACTGTTCTTTGACAGCGTCATCTATGAGGTCAAACGGCATATCGAGCAGCTCGCGTCCATCGACTTCGCACAGCGCGAGATCGATGCCCTGAGGACAGACGTATCGCCCGAGTCCATCTGCCGACGCATCCGAGGCCTCAACCCGTCATTTCTGGACGAAGCGGTCGCCCTGTTCGCATCGTTTGCAGAGCCCCTCGACCCGCGTACGTTTTTGCAAATCGAACGTCTCTGTGCAAAATCGACCCTCGCCGGATGCCACAACATGCTGGCACCCTATGACGGAGGTTTGTTATTCGTAGCGACAAGCGACTCGGAGCAGACGCTCGATGTGGAGCGAATCGTCCAGGCGCTCACGGAGCTCATCGAGGCTGGCGGTATCGATGGCGGAGCGGAAGGGCTCGGCATCAGCGATATTCTGTTTGGAGACGAGGCGGTGGCGCAGGCGATCTCGCAGGCGATTTACGCACAGCGCCTATCTTGTCAACGAGCCGAGGGTCCCGTCCGCTATACGCAGCTCGGCATCCTGAGAACCGTGATGCCTTTTGCGGAAACCCCGGAGATGCGATCGTTCTCGGAGGCGATTCTCTCGCCGATACGTGAGCACGACAGTGAGCATGGCAGCGAACTGGAATCCACGCTCGCCGCATTCATTGAGAACGACCGACGTATCGAGCGAACCGCCAAGCAGACGAGCCAGCACCCGAACACGATTCGATATCGCCTCGATAAGGTGACGGCTCTCACCGGACTGAGCTACAAATGCGCCCCGGAGATGGAGCAGCTGTCGCTCGCCTACGCCATCGAACGCGCTCGCTCGCTTCAGTAAGCCCACCCCGCCTTGAGGTTAGGAGCGGCGGGCACGGAGCTTTTCGTAGCCTTCGGCGAAGAAGGCGACCGTGGCGGCGTCGGCCTCCGCAGCGTCCGTCTCGGTTGCGGGAACCACGCCGTGCTCGTCGCTCACCAGGAACAGCGCGCCCTTGAGTTGCGCGGGAATGTCTACGCGCGTGACCGGGATGCCCTTGGTCTGGGCCAGCTGCTCGATGAGTGTCGCCGTGCCGCACAGGCACTCGTCCGCTGGCGCCACAAAGGCAAGCTCGCCGTTATCGACGGCGGCGAGCAGCTCGGGCGCCACGCCGGTCTCGTCGGCCTCGGAGCGGGCCTCGGCGGAACGGGCACGCAGCGCCTTGGCCGACGTATCGGCGAGCGGCTCGTACTCCCCCACCGTCATGGCGGCGTTGCCGTTGATGTCGATCACCAGCATGAGTACGCCGTCGTGCGCAGTGTAATCGCCCTCGGCAAGCGACCACTCAACGTGCTGTTTGGCCCAGCTGAGCATGTTATGGGTAAGCGGCTCGCCCTGCACCAGGCGCTCGGACAGTGCGCGAATGTGGCGGTTGAGCATGGGCACCTTTTTATTGGACATGCGCCAACGGCAGACAAGCGCGGGCTTGTCGAGCGTAAACTTCTCGACCGCCTCCTGATTGGCGCAAAAGTCCTCGTACGCACGCTGATCCTCGGCATTGCCAAACAGCTCGGCATCATCAATCTGGGGCATGGTTGTACCTTTCGTGTTAGTCATTCCGTCCTCTTATACCAAAAAGACGGCCCTCCAAACGGAGCAGCCGTCTTTTGCAGAGATTATTTTGTTCCGGGGCGAAACTTAGTGCCTAAAGTGGCGGGCGCCGGTAAAGACCATAGCAATATTGTGCTCGTTGCAGGCCTGGATGCTTTCGTCGTCGCGCTTGGAGCCGCCGGGCTGGATGATGCAAGTCACACCGTGCTCGGCAAGCACGTCGACGTTGTCGCGGAACGGGAAGAATGCGTCGCTTGCGCAGGCAAAGCCGCCCTTCTCCACGCCCTCGCGCTCGCAGAAGTCCTCGGCGCGCTCGCAGGCCAGCAGCGCAGAATCCACCCGGTTAGGCTGACCCGGGCCCATGCCAATGCCGGCCTTGCCCTTGGAGACCAGGATGGCGTTGGACTTAACGCCCTTGCAGACCTTCCAGGCAAACTCGAGCTCGGCCATCTCGGCATCGGTGGGCTTGCGGTCGGTGGGGAACGTAAAGGTCGCGGGATCCTCGGTCACGTGGTCGACCTCCTGCACCAGCATGCCGCCGTCGACGGAGCGCAGCTCCACCTGGGCGCCGTGGTCCACGCCGCCGGTGGCCAGCACGCGCAAGTTGGGGCGCTTGGCCATGCGCTCGAGCGCCTCGGCAGTGTAGCTCGGGGCGATGATAACCTCGACGAACTGCTTGTTCTGATCGGCAAAGTGCTCGACCAGCTCATAGGGAACCTCGCGGTTGCAGGCGATGATGCCGCCAAAGGCGCTCTTGGGATCGCAGGCGAAGGCGCGGTCGTAGGCAGCCGTGATGTCCTCGGCAACAGCAGAACCGCAAGGGTTCTGGTGCTTGAGGATCACGCAGGCCGGCTCGTCGAACTCGCGGACCAGGTTCCAAGCGGCATCGGCATCCAGATAGTTGTTGTAGCTGAGCGGCTTGCCCTGGATCTGCTCGGAGCCAACGAGCGGGAACTGCGAGCTCGCGGTGTTCTCGCAGCCCTCGGCAAAGCGGTAGACCGTAGCCTTCTGCTGAGGATTCTCGCCATAGCGCAGGTCGTCGACCTTCTCCAGCGAGATCTCGAGCTTGGCAGAGGTGTCCGCCACGTCGCTTGCCTGGGCGGCAAGCCAACGGGAGATAGCCGTATCGTAGGCGGCGGTGGTCTGGTAGACCTTCACCTGCAGGCGACGACGGGTGGAAAGCGTGGTGCAGCCACCGGTCTCGTGCATCTCGGCCAGGACGGCATCATAGTCGGCCGGGTCGGAAATGACGGTAACGCTCGTGGCGTTCTTGGCGGCAGAGCGCAGCATGGAGGGGCCACCGATGTCGATGTGCTCGATGGCGTCCGCGAAGGTGACCTCGGGGTTGGCGACGGTCTTCTCGAACTCGTACAGGTTGACGACGACCAGGTCGATCAGCTTAATGCCGTGCTGAGCCGCCTCCTGCATGTGCTGCTCGGAATCGCGGCGGGCCAGCAGCGCGCCATGAACCTTGGGGTGCAGGGTCTTAACGCGGCCGTCCATCATCTCGGGATAGCCCGTGAACTCCTCGATGGGGGTTACGGGAATGCCCGCGTCCTCGATGGCACGAGCCGTGCCGCCCGTAGAGATGATCTCGACGCCAAAGTCGTCAACCAGCGTCCGTGCGAAATCGACGACGCCCGTCTTATCGGTAACCGAGATCAACGCGCGTGCGATCTTCACATCAGATCCCATGCAGTCCTCCTGTCTGGTACGCCGCCGTGCTCTGTGAGTCGGTGATACGTCGATCTGCAGCGCTCGCGCAGCGGCATTGAAAATACTGATTTAATGTAGCGCATCGAGCGCATCGATGCACCCCGCAACGGGCGCATGTGCAGAAAAATTTTGCGAGCGGAGGGGATGGGCATGGCACCGGGCACGGTGAGTTCATGGAACACAGGGGCACCATAATTAGATGCCAATGGCGTGGTAGAACTGTGCTCGATATGCATCCGCAAAAGAAAGAGGCACCATGGTCTCGCGGGTTCTCTACCGACCGTTTGATACCGAAGACTTCGACGCCATCGCGCTGATTCTGCAGCAGCTTTGGCATAACAATTCGGATAACGATGAGTACAACCGCCTTGAGGCCGCGTGCGACCTCGCCTATTGCCTTTCGTCGTCGACGTTTTCGCAGGTTGCCGTAATCGACGGCCAGGCACGCGGCATTGCGCTTGCACGCGCAGGACAGAGCTCCGGCGCCACCGTTAAGGAACATTGGATGGATACCGAACGCGCGCTGCTATCGCAGATGCGTGAGCTGGAGCCCGATGCCTGCGCCGAGTACCTCTCGTTTGTGCGCGCAACCATCCGGACCAACAACCGCCTGCTCGAGAGCAGCCCGTTGCCGCACGACAACGAGGTCACGCTGCTTGCCGTGGATCGCGATGTCCATGGCCTGGGCGTTGGCACGGTTCTGCTCGATGCCGCGGTCTCGCACCTGTCCTCACTTGGAGCGACGAGGGCGCACCTGTACACCGACTCCAACTGCTCGTGGAAGTTCTACGAGCTGCACGGCTTTAAGCGCACGGCCACGCACCGCGCTAACCGCGAAGAGCGCCGTCACGACATGCCGCGCGAAAGCTTCCTCTACGAACTCGACCTAACAGCCTAAACCTGGCAGCCATACCTAGTCATTTAGGAACGTCCCCAGTGACTAGTCGTTGGGGACAGTCTTCGTAGGTAGCGCATAAAAATGGGATGGATCCGTCGGCAGTCGCCGGAGAAGATCCATCCCAAAAATCAGAACTCGCTAGAACGTTCCGCCGCCGCCTCCGCCGACGCCGCCGCCTCCGCCGCCCGAGAAGCCACCGCCTCCGCCGCCGCTCGAGCTATCGGAACTCGACGCCAGCTCACGGATGGTCTCGTGATACACGTCATCGAATGAATCGAGCGGGGACTCGGTACCGTAATGATGGTAGTACCACCAGTAGCAGGGGTAGTTGTCGTAGAAATCGTCGCTGTTGCGCAGGTCCGCAGGCACGGCCTCGGCCAGCTGTCGCAGCACTTCTTTCGAAACGCCCAGGGCAACGCCCATCACCAGCAGCTTGTTCCACAGCACCAGATCGCCCGGGACGGCTTCCTTTAGACGCGTGAAGTCCTCGAGCCAATGCTTAAGTGCCTTGCAGCGAGCCGCCACCTCGGCGCCCTCCGGCGTAAAGCGGCGGAACGTAAGGCCCACGCCGATACCCACCAGCACAATCGGCACCGAGATAACCGCGGCGGTAATGTTCGCCTGTGCGCCATCGGTAAAGAAGATGGATCCCACGGGAACAAAGGCAATCAGGATACCAAGAACCAGGCAAAACACCATTGCAACAATGCCGTCCGAGGCAACGTACTCGCTATCGGCCAGCTTGCCCTTAACGGTGTTCTGATAGTCCTCGAGCTTATCACCCACGGGTGTAGCGTGCTGCTTGACGTAGTGCTGCAGCTCGTCGAACGTGCGCGAACGGTCACCGTTCTCGTCAGGCTTAGCACCGGCAAAGAAGACCTTGAGCACCATGTGGTCAATGCCCTTGGCCGACTTCCAGCCCGCATCACTCACCGTCACGCGATACGTCTGCTCTTCTTTTTCACGCCCCAACAGACCCTTCTTGGCCTTGGTCACGGTCGCCTGCTCCAGCTTGATCACACGGTCGTCAGTGAGCTTCATGAGCGTGGCGATATATGCCTGATCGGGCACCTCGTTCCAGCTCATGAGGGCCGAAAGCACGGCGGGGTGGTCGGCCGAAGGCACATCGCGGAAATATTCGTCCTGGAAAAGCGGCTTGGGCTTGCGCTTGCGCAGCTTGAGCATAACGATTGTGCCGGTAAAGGCCACCGCCGCAACAACACTTAGCACGGCAAGTGCATTGGCAATCATGCGAGCGTGAGCGCGGCGGGCGTTAGCTTCGTCGGCCCATTCCTTCTCTTCGCTCAGGATCGTTGACATGCGCTCTTCGCCCGAGGCGGCAAGCTGCGGCACCCAGTCGCTGGGGAAGGCGATGCGTGCCTCGGCGAATTCGCCCTGATGCACGCAGGGAATGGTATAGGTGACCATGGGCTCGCCCTCATCGAGCGACACGTCGCCCGTCAGCGGACCGTGGCCCCATGCGCGGAAGTTATCGCCCTTGACGGCCGCCGTCCCGGCAGCGGCATTTGCGAAGCGCACTTCCATCTCGACATCGTCGGAATCCGCAGACCAGCCGTCGCCCACAAACTTCCAGTAGAGCTCGGCGGTATCGGCCCAGTTCATAACCGCACCGGTCATGGTATAGCTCACGTAATAGGTCGCGCTGTCGCCGCTCTCGTGAGGGCTAAACACCTTAATCCTTACGCCGTCACCGGTCTGCTCGACCGTATAGACGCCAGAGTCGCCCTTGTTCGCGCTATCGACTTTGTTAAACGCGGTGTCCTCTTCCTCGACACTCAGCACATCGACGCCCGCCGTGCCGCCCTGCTGGTTGGCGCCCGTATTGATCTCCCAAAACACGCCGTTGATGTCGTCGTCGAAATCAAACTGGCGTCCCTCGACAACGGTCAGCGATCCATCGGCCTCAACCGTGGCACTGATATAGGTCTGGGTCATGGAATAACCGTCGGCGTGTGCGGCGGCGGGCAGTAGCAGCAATGCAAGCGCGACGAGTGCGCAGACGGAAGCAAATCGCGCAAACAGGCGGCGCTGCCGACAGGTTTTGGCAACGGGGTCGTTCATGGGCACATCCTTTGTCTGTGATACCAGTAACGCCATTGTCCCACGTTTACGGGCGCACATGACGAACATCTAGGCCAGCGGAGTATCAAACGGGACGAAAGTCACGCCCGCGACCGGCACCTAGGGACGTTCCTTGTCTGCCGGCAATCTGGGACACTCCTTGGCATGGCCTGCGCCAGCAATAGATACCACTTCATAGCTCCGTCACAGGTGTAGCGGCTTTGTGTGGGCGCGGCACGCGCTGATTGAGCCGCCAGCCGAGGGGCATAAAGCAGTTGAGCGAAAACGGTTTGCCCCTTTGCCGTTCGCTCGAGGATCATGTCCCCCTTTTCCGCGGAAACCCCGGCAGTTGCGAAGAGCTGCCGGGGTTTCTGTCGTCTAAGGTGCCAAGTTGATGGACGGGAATCAAAGCACCGAGTCTGCAGCCCGTCACACGCAATGCGGGGCCCCGACAACTTACGGACCACAGCGACGCCTCCCCATCGCGTCCCGCGCTATACTCGTCCGCATGGATATCAAAACACGCAACATAGCAACGCCCGCCGCGGACGCGCCAGCGACGCCACCCGCCTCCGCCCCCGCGCCCGTCGTGGGCCGTTTCGCCCCGTCGCCCTCGGGCCGCATGCACCTGGGCAACGTGTTCAGCTGCCTGTGCTCGTGGCTTTCAGCCCGCAGCCAGGGCGGCAGCATCGTGCTGCGCATCGAGGACCTGGACGATCGCTGCAAGCGCCCGGAACTTGCCGCTCAACTGATTGACGATCTGACCTGGCTGGGGCTCGAGTGGGACGAAGGCCCCTACTACCAGCACGATCGCCTAGACCTGTACGAAAGCGCCCTGCGCCAGCTGCAAGACGCCCGCCTCACCTATCCCTGTTTTTGCACGCGTGCCGAACTCCACGCCGCGAGCGCGCCGCACGCCAGCGACGGCACGCCCATCTACCGCGGCGCCTGCAGAGGTCTTTCTGCTGATGAAATCACCCGCCGCAGTGCCCTGCGTGCTCCGGCCACGCGCCTGCGCGTGCCCACCGTCGACGACCTCGCCAGCGACGTGATCGAATTCGTGGACCGCACGTACGGAGCCCAATGCGAAGCACTCGCCACCGAGTGCGGTGACTTTTTGGTGCGCCGCAGCGACGGCGTGTTTGCCTATCAGCTGGCCGTGGTGGTCGACGACGCTGCCATGGGCGTCACCGAGATCGTACGCGGATGCGACCTGCTTGGTTCCACGCCGCGCCAGATCTATCTGCAACATCTGCTGGGACTGCCCACGCCGCACTACGCGCACATTCCGCTGCTCATGTCATCGGACGGCCGCCGCCTTTCCAAGCGCGATCGCGATCTGGACCTGGGCGAGCTCCGCACCCGCTTTGGCACACCCGAGGCACTGTTGGGATGGCTCGCCGGGCAAACAGGCATCGCGCCGGACACCACGCCGCGTACCGCCGAGCAGCTGGTCGAGCACTTTAGCTGGGACGTCATCCGCGCGCATCGGGAGAACATCACTGTAACGGTCGAGTAGCCAGCCACCCCGCCTCTACGCAACATCCCAGGGCTGGAGTTCGTCGCCCAAGCGAACGATGCAGTCGTAGAGCACGGTGTGACGCTCGGCCGGGTTGGTATCCCGATGAAAATGCCCGTAGTACCAGCGCTTGTAGTCCAAGCGGTCTTCCAGCTCATCGAAAAATGCCGTAAGCCGATCAACGGAGGGGCAATTCCAGCCGGACGCTGGATAAAGCGTGGACGAAAGCATGCGCGTAGAGCAGGTGTGAGTGATCACGTAGTCGACCGTCCAGCCCACGCTGTCGAGCTTTGCCCGCGCCTCCTCAAAGTTGCGCTCGTCCGGCAGCTCCTGCGGCCACCAGCTGGAATACGGAATGCGGTATTCCTTGTCCACGCTCGTGGCGCCGCCCATGGTAAAGACCGTTGAGCCGTCGAGCTCAAAAACCTCGCCGCGCGTCAGGCGCCGTATGGGCGAGGTATCCGACAGGCGCTGCGTCAGCCCACCGTGCCACAACTCCATGGGGCGTTCCGCCCAGTGATCGAAACGCTCGTGGTTGCCGTCGACAAACAGCACGGTGTAGGGGCGCGACTCCAGCCAAGCAATATCGGCACATTCCTCGGTAGAAAAGTCCCAGGGAAAGCCAAAGTCGCCCGCGATGATGAGATAGTCGTCGCTCGCCAGGCTATCCCCAAGCTCCCAATCGCGGAGCTTTTGCATGTCAGCGCCGCCATGAATATCGCCTGTTACATAGACCGTCATCGGATTACCACTTCCCTGTAAGTCGCTAGCCCACATTCTGCACGATCACTAAGCCAACCGTTCCAGCCCTTCCATCCCTTAGGGCTTACCCTTCGTTCTTCCATCCAAACGGGTCAAGCACCCAAAAAACCAGATCGAGCACGCCGCCGGTCATCATGGCGCCGGCAAGGGCCATGCAAACGTGCAGAGAACTGGCACTTCGGAGCACGTCGAATGGCCCCAGAACAGCCAGCAGCGCGACCGCTGCGCCGGCAAGGCACAACGCGAGGCACGGCCCCGCGTCCTTGACGCACTTCTTTGCGAGATGCTTGGTGTTATCGCTCATTGGTATCGAACTCCTTAGAGGGTCGTTGTTTGGGTACATGCCGCCGCGGCAGAGCAGGGCGGCAGGGTAAGTGTCCCATGCCGTGCGGGCATCAATGGAGAAACCGCCTGCTCGACCAACCTTTGACGCCGTTTTGCACCGGCACCACATCCCCCGCTATCGAGGTCTAATACTTTTCCCACCGCTACCCAAAAACTCATCCAACATTAATCTTGGCTCAAGAATCGCTTAATCTATAACCTGCACTATAGAGTTCGACCAAGGGCGGAGCGGCGCAACGCAGGCCGCCGAACGCAACGCTCGCGCCCGGGCAGATCGCCCGGCGTCGCGCCCATCGAACGAAAGGACAGATCATGGACGACCTCGAAAAAGTTGAAACCATCCGCACCAAGTGCAACGTGAGCTACACCGATGCCAAAGCTGCGCTCGACGCCGCCGACGGCAACGTTCTGGATGCCATCATTTGGCTCGAGTCGCAGGGCAAGACCCAGACCACGTCAGCGCACGCCGCCACCGAGTCTGAGCCGGTCGATGAGCCCTCGGCCGAGATGGTCGCCGCGCAGGCCGCCTACGAAAAGTCGAGCGAAAAGACCGACTTCTCCAAGAAGATGGACAGCGTGTGGGAGTACCTCAAAAAGCTCTTCCGTCTGAGTCTGGACACCAAGTTTATCGCCACGCGGCGCGATGCGATCATCCTCAACATTCCCATCCTGATCCCCATCGTCGCGCTGTTTGCCTGGGGCGCTACAATTTGGCTGATGCTGATTGGCCTGTTCTTTGGCATGCGCTACCGCATCGACAGCGACGGCGACGTGCCCGGCAGCATCAACAACCTTATGAATCACGCCGCCGACGCCGCGGACGACATCAAGCAAAATCTGAACGACGACAAGTAATCGCAGACGGGGGGCACGCATGGCACGGATCCTGATCGTAGAGGACGAGGAGAAAATCGCCCGCTTTGTGACGCTCGAGCTGGAGCACGAGGGCTACCAGGTGGAGCACGCCGCCGACGGCCGCACCGCCGTGGACCTGGCACTGGAGCGCGACTACGATCTGATTCTGCTCGATGTGCTGTTGCCGCAGCTCAACGGCATGGAGGTCCTGCGACGTGTCCGCAAGCACAAGGATGTGCCGGTGATTATGGTCACCGCGCGCGATGCCGTGATGGACAAGGTTGCCGGGCTCGATGCCGGCGCCGACGATTACCTGACCAAGCCGTTTGCGATTGAGGAGCTGTTCGCACGGATCCGCGTGGCGTTGAAGCGCTCGGAGGCTGTGCGGGCGGCTTCGGGCGTTGGCGGCGCCGGGGCCAGAGCGGGTATGGCGGGCGGCGCGGGTGTCGGCGCCGCTGCTGAGCCCCCAGCTGGCGGCTCAGCCCAAGCCGCCGTGCCCTCCCCCGCTACGCTCACCGTTGGCTCAGTCGTGCTCGACCCCAACCGCCGCGAAGTCACGGTCGGCGGCTCGCCCATCGTGCTGACTGCCCGCGAGTTCGATGTCCTCGCACTGCTTATGGCACATGCCGAAACCGTGCTCACGCGTGAGCGCATCGCGCACGAGGCGCTGGGCTACGAATACGTGGGCGACACCAACAACGTCGACGTACACATCGCGCACCTGCGCGCCAAGATCGAAGACGCCGGCGGCGCACGCATCATCCAAACCGTGCGCGGGGTGGGCTATGTCTGCCGTGCGTAACGCCGAGGCCAAGCGCGTCACCTCCATCGCCCGCGCCATCAACTGGGGCTATATGTGGCGCCGCCTGATGAGTTACGTCTGGCTCGATCTGCTGCTGATGGTGATTGCGGCGGCGATCCTCGTCTATGGATACAACCAGACGCTGCCCGACAGCGCGTTTACCGCAGGCTGGATTCCCGGCGCCACCGTTCACGGCATGTCGCTGACGCCCGCGCGCGGCTGGGACCTGACAACGCTCACCTATACCGTCGAGCTTGCGCGTACTACCAAGACCTTCCCCCTCGCGCAGGACCTCGTCACGCTATGGCCTCTCTACCTTGTCGTTGTGGGATGGCAGGTCATCAGCGTGCTCAACATGCTCGGCGGCGCCCGGCGCGTGCGCCGTACCATGGCACCGCTCAACGACTTGGCACTGCGCGTGGATGAACTCGGCCGCATGCAACTCGCCGGTGGCAAGATGGAAACACTGGAGCAGGCCATTGAGCGCGCAAGCGTCGACTCGCCGAGCGTCACCACCGGCGACGCCGACCTGGCGAGCATCGAGGTCGCGCTCAACCGCCTGCTGCGCCAGATGCAAGAGGCCAAGCTGCAGCAGATGCGCTTTGTCAACGATGCAAGCCACGAGCTGCGCACGCCCATCGCGGTGATTCAGGGCTACGTAAACATGCTCGACCGCTGGGGCAAAAACGACCCGGACGTGCTGGCGGAATCCATCGCATCCCTCAAGGCCGAAAGCGAACACATGCAGGAGCTCGTGGAGCAGCTGCTGTTTTTGGCACGCGGCGATGCCGGGCGCACGGTCCTGCGGCGCGCGAATACCAACCTGGCCGCACTGGTCGGCGAGGTATGCGAGGAATCGCAGATGATCGATACCGAGCACACGTATCGGCTGGCCTTTGACGCTGCGCTTGTCAGCGACCCGCGCTGCGACGCGCCCGTCGACGTGGCGCTCGTGAAGCAGGCTCTGCGCGTGATCGTGCAAAACGCCGCCAAGTACTCGGACGCGGGAACGACCGTCACATTTGGCATAACGCCCGATGCGGGCATGGGCACGATCGACATAAGTATTGAGGACGAGGGCATCGGCATGAACCAGGAATCCGCAGCTCATGCGTTCGAGCGGTTCTACCGTGCCGACAACGCGCGCGATGCCGGCGCGCAGGGCTCGGGTCTGGGACTCGCCATTGCCAAGTGGATCGTCGATAGCCATGGCGGTGTCATTGGCGTGACCTCGGTCGAAGGGGTCGGCAGCCGCTTTACGATTCGCCTGCCGCGGTAGGGGCACCCGCGCGGCGGCAGCCCCTCGGCATAAAAAAGGGATAAGGCCATGCGGCCCTATCCCTTTTTGCTAGCTATAGCAGCTTGTGCGCTACTCGCGGCACAGGTGCACGGCAAAGCCGGCGAACTCGCGTTTAAAGTACACGAGCTTGGTGCTGCCGTCGGGCAGCAGCACGCGCGACTCCTCGTTGACCTCGAGCCCGCGCTCGGCAAACCACTTCTCGGCCGCATCGATGTCGTTGACGGCAAAGCCGATGTGGCCCTTGGCGCCACGACCATTCTGCTTCATGACCTCGACCAGCGAATCGTTAAAGTACGAAACCGGGGTCTCGATGACGGGCAGACCCATCATCGTCGAGAACAGCTCCGCGATCTCCAAGGCGTCTGCCGGGTCGGTGGCGTTAATCCCCACATGGGCAACGCGCATCCCAAAGAGCTCGACCGGATTGGCGTTCTGCTCATTCATACAGGTAGCGCCTACTGAGCCATGACGTCGAGGACGGCCTTCTCGGCAGCGACGCGGTTCATGCCGGTCATGAAGGGCACGCCGCTCACGTACGGGCAGGTGAGGCCCTCGGGGGCAACGGTGGTGGCGATCAGCAGGTCGGCGCCCTCGTCGCAGTAATCCTTGGCCTCGGAGATGGCGCACTGCACGATCTCATACTTGCCGGCATAACCGTTGGCGTCGAGCATGGTGGCGACCTTCTGGGCAACGAGCGTGGAAGTAGCAGCGCCAGCACCGCAAGCCAAAACGATCTTCTTCATAGGTAATGTCTCCCTTCATGGTTTACTTTAGGTAAGTGTACCGCAGCGAGCGATGGCACTCAGCCTCGATGAGCTTTTATGCCAGTTTGCTTGCACGCTGCGTATAATACATCTAGTACGTGTTGTCATACCGCTCGCTTTATGAGCGACTAAGGACCCCAATATGCCCGATTCCCGCACACTCTGGACCGCCGTCGTTATCATCTGCATCGCCGTGTCGGTGTTCTTTAGCGTCAAAAAACGCACCACGTTTAAACGCCTGCAGCAGCTTATGGCTGCCAAGCAGTGGGACGAGTTCGATCGTTTGCTCGACGCCAAACTCACCAGCATGCTGTACCCGCGCTACAACCGCGACTACCTGCGTCTGAACTCCTATCTGCTGCGCGAGGACCACGAGCGTGCCAGCGAGATGTTCGACCTGCTGCTGGGGCTCAACCTCCCCAAGATGCAGCGCGTCGACCTGGTGATCAAAGCCTTTAACTACTATGTTGGCCAGGAGGACCGCAAAAAGTCCAAAGAGCTGTTGCACGAGATCAAGGGCTTTGAGGGCGGTCAGGCCGAGGCAGTTGCGCACGAGTGTCAGCTGATGTACGACACGATGATCCTCAAGCGCCACAACGACATTCCCGAGCTGGAGCGCATGCTCGAGGATGTCGGCGACGACCCGGTCAAGCGCTGCCGCTTGGAGTACCTGCTGGCCCTGCAGTACCAGAACAAGGGCGACGAAGCCAAGTTCCAGGAGTTCCTTGAGAAGTCGGGCCAACACTCGATGGCTGTCAACGCGTAACGGGCGGCTTGTGCTAGACTTCTAGTCTCACGGGGGCGTGGCGGAATTGGCATACGCAGGAGACTTAAAATCTCTCGCCGCAAGGATTGTGGGTTCGAGTCCCACCGCCCCTACCATATGGAGCTTTCGAGCCCGTGTCCCCAAGGGATGCGGGCTCGTTTCTTTTACACGCCGGCGGGGCTCTAAGTTGCGGTGGAATAGTTCCTATTTTGGTAGTTTACCAGCCCATTTAGGAACTATTCCACCGCAACTTAGGTTGGTATTTACACATTTTCCGATGGAAAAACGTGGCTGTCTCGCACATTTTCCGATGGAAAAACGTGGTTGTCTCGCACATTTTCCGATGGAAACGACCAAATGGCCTTATACTAGCCGAGAGGGTTGGGAGGCAATATGCAGCGACAGCTTATGAGTGAACTTATCGCTTGGAAATCAAGGGCGAATCGCAAACCTCTCTTGCTTAGGGGAGCCCGCCAGACAGGAAAGACTTGGCTTCTTAACGAATTCGCAAGCCAGCAGTATCGAAACGTCATTCGTTTTGACTTTATGCTCGAGCCGAGCACACGCTCACTGTTCGATGGGGACCTCGACCCCAAGCGCATCATCTCCCAGATAGAACTCCTACGTGGCCAAACCGTAACGCCGGAAGACACGCTCATCATCTTCGACGAGATCCAAGAGGCACCACGCGGGATCACCTCACTCAAGTACTTCAACGAACTTGCACCCGAATACCACATCGTGGCAGCCGGTTCCTATATGGGCCTCGCGCTCCGACGCGAAAATGAGTCATTTCCCGTCGGTAAAATCGACCAGCTCACCATGCGTCCCATGGGGTTTGCTGAGTTCGTTCGTGCCGTCGACGGCGGCCCGCTCGCCGACGCCGTCCTTGCCGCAGACATGGACCTTCTGGCAAACGTTACCGAAAAGCTCGAGCACTTGCTCAAGGAATACCTTGTTGTCGGCGGCATGCCCGAAGTTGTCTCCGCTTTCGCCGAGACACGCGACTTCATCGAAGCCCGAAGGCTTCAGCAGCAAATCATCGAGGCTTACGAATCCGATTTTGGCAAACATGCACCCGCCCGCATCGTCGAGCGCATGAGGTTGGTTTGGAAATCCCTTCCCGGCCAGCTTGCAAAGGAGAACAAGAAGTTTGTCTATGGCGCCCTTCGTCCCGGAGCGCGCGCACGCGATTTCGAGGAAAGCCTCCAGTGGCTCACGGACTACGGAATCGTTCATAAGGTGCCACGTGTTTCCGCTCTAAAGGCGCCGCTCTCGAGCTACGAAGACCTCTCGGGCTTCAAACTGTTCTGCATCGACACCGGTATCCTCGGAGCGCTCTCCGGTCTCTCTCCGGCCATCGTTCTTAACGGATCCGCTGTTTTTACCGAGTTCAAAGGTTCGCTGACCGAACAATACGTCGCGCAGGAGCTTTTGCTCCAGGACAAAACTCCCGCGTATTGGTCCTCTACCTCTGGCAATGCCGAAACCGACTTTGCCATCGACCATGCGGGAACCGTGCTTCCGCTTGAGGTCAAGGCGGCAGAGAACCTTAAAGCGAAGAGTCTGAAAATAGCCTGCGAAAAATTCAAACTCGAGCGTTGCGTGAGGAGCTCCCTGGCGGCATATAGAGACGAGGGCATGCTCATCAATATTCCGCTTTGGGAGATTGGGCAGATCGACAAGCTGGCATAGGCGCTGTGGGGACGCCCCGCAAGGGCTGTCCCCAGGTGCTGGCAGAAAAGGAACGTCCCCAGGTGCCGGCTGTTGAGTTGCGGTGGAATAGGGACTGTTTGGTGCCCGAAAGGGCGATTGTAGTCCGTATTTCACCGCAAATTATTTAGAGGGTGCTGAGAGTGGGGGTCCAGGCGATGGTGGGAGTCGCGCCGTCGAGAACCTCGTTGATGGTGGCGGCCATGCCAGCGAGTAGGCTGTTCTCGCTTACGGTGAGCGTCTTGTAGCCGCCGGCTCGCATGAGCTCGCGAATCACCACGGCACCTGCCAAGATCACGCTCGCGCGCTTGGGCTGCACGCCCGGCAACGCGGCAATGCCTGCAACATCCAACGCAGACATGCGCTCGATAGCGGCCGAAATCTGCTCCATCGAAAGCTCGCGCAGGTGCACAAAGCTCGAGTCGTACGGCTCCAGTTCGTGAACGAGTGCCACGAGCGTGGTGACGGTACCGCCCACCGCGACGAGGCGCTCGGCGCGCTCAAAGTCGACAGGTAGGCCCTCAAAGTAAGCCCCGAACTGCTCGCCCGCCCATGCACCAGCGGCGACAAGTTCACTGTCCGTTGGCGGCAGCGCCGAGAAAAACCGCTCCGTCACGCGACGGCAACCGATGTCCAGCGAGCGCGTTCCCTCCAGCGCGAAGACCCCGCGCTCCGGAGCGTATACGCCCGTCACGAGCTCCGTGGAGCCACCACCCGAATCAGCAACAATGATGCGCTCGCCGGCAAAGTCGTGTGCCACGCCAAAAAACGTCAGGCGTGCCTCAACCTCGCCCGGAATCACCTGCGGTTCGAGCCCCAGCCCGCGCAGGCCGTCCAGCAGCAGCGCGGCGTTGGACGCATCGCGCGCGGCACTCGTGCAGGTGGTACAGATGCACGCGGCGCCAAAGTCGCGCGCCTCGTCCACAAACATGCGGCACGCAGCGAGCACGCGCTCGACGGCCGCCTCACAAAAGCGACCCGTCGCGTCCACGCCCTCGCCCAGGTCGGTAATCTCGGTATGTTTGGACGATCCCACGATCGCCCCAGCCTCAACCTGGGCCAGCACCAGTCGCGACGACACCGTTCCTAGGTCGATCGCCGCCACCTTATATCGTTTGCAATTTGTCATTGCGGGCTCCCCTCCGGGCGCTACTCGCCTACTCGCCGCTGGACGCGACCGTCTGACCCTCGACGCCGTTAAATCCAAACAGCATATCGAGCGTCTTGATGTACCACGGTGCGTCCTTGCCGACCTCTTCGATCTCTTTGGCCACTTCGCTGGCATTCTTGGCGTTTGAGGACTTTTTGCTCGACGACGAATCCGAATCATCGTCCAGGCCCAGCACTTCAATCCTCTTCTCGCCGGGCATCGCCATGCCCAGGCCCCGTGCCGAATCCTTAATGCCCTCTTCCGAGAACCACTTATCAGTGTCTTTTTTCATCTCATCATTGTATTGCTGACGAATCTCGACCTGCTTGGCCAAGATGTCGTTCGAGCGTTTTGCCACGTATAGGTCGCGCACGGGGAAATACAGGCTCACGAGCGCAAGCGCCACGACAATGCCGATAAACAGCGGGCGCAGAGAGCCATGCGTAAAGTCATAGATCGCCTTGACCGCCGCATTGTCATTGGCGTAGCGCATAAAGTCCGAGCCCGAAAGACGGCTCGAGGGCCTGCTCGACCTATCGTGCGTTTGAGCCGACGAGCGCTGAGCATGCGACGAACGTGCCGGGCGCACTGGTCCATCTGTCGAAGTATTCACTTGAGCATTGGGGCGCGAGGTACTTGTCGGGCGCTGCGTGGAGCGGTCGGCACCGGCGTAGGCGGACCCACCGAGCTGCACCGTGCGCGCACGGCGAGGCGACGGCTCACGCGAACCGGCGGAATAGTACCTGTTATCGTAAATCTGATCCATGTGCGCCTTGTGCGGTTGAGGTTTGTTTGCGCTAAGTATTCTAGTTATAGCACGAGCGCGCGCGTCACCTTCGGCAGCCTTTGCTCGACATAAAAAAGGCGCTGAGCCATATGGCCCAGCGCCCAATGGTGCTCAACAGCGCCCGGCTGGAGCAAGGCGAATCCGAGTCTTCCCCGCCCCCGCGAGCTCCGCGTGCCTAGCGAATGTTGTAGAACGCGGCCTTGCCGGCGTAGCGCGCACTGCCCTCGAGCTCGTCCTCGATGCGGATGAGCTGGTTGTACTTGGCGATACGGTCGCTGCGGCACGGGGCGCCCGACTTGATCTGGCCGGCGTTGACGCCCACGACCAGGTCGGCGATCGTGGAGTCCTCGGTCTCGCCGGAGCGGTGGCTCACGATGCAGGCGTAACCGGCCTCCTTGGCGGTCTCGATGGCCTCGAGCGACTCGGTGAGCGTGCCGATCTGGTTGACCTTGACCAGGATCGCGTTGGCGGCACCCAGCTCGATGCCCTTCTTGAGGCGCTCGGTGTTGGTGACGAACAGGTCGTCGCCCACCAGCTGCACCTTGTTGCCAATGCGACGGGTAAGCTCGACCCAGCCGTCCCAGTCCTCCTCGGCCATGCCGTCCTCGATGGAGATGATGGGATAGGTGTCGACGAGCTTCTCCCAGTAATCGACCATCTGGGCACTCGTGTACTCAACACCCTCGCCCTTGAGCTCGTACATACCGGTCTCGGCGTTGTAGAACTCGGTCGAGGCCGGGTCCATGGCGTACATGAAGTCGACGCCGGGCTTAAAGCCGGCCTTCTCCACGGCCTTGGTGATGTATTCGAACGGCTCGGCATTGGTCTTGAGGTTGGGCGCGAAGCCGCCCTCGTCGCCCACGCCGCCGCCAAGGCCGGCCTCGTGCAGCACGCCCTTGAGGGTGTGGTAGACCTCGGCGCACCAGCGCAGGCCCTCGGCAAAGCTCGGAGCACCCACGGGCATGATCATGAACTCCTGGAAGTCAACGTTGTTGTCGGCATGCATGCCACCGTTGAGGATGTTCATCATGGGCGTGGGCAGCAGGTGAGCGTTGACGCCGCCCAGGTACTGGTACAGCGAAAGACCCGCCGACTCTGCCGCAGCGCGGGCAACGGCCAGCGACACGCCCAAGATGGCGTTAGCGCCGAGCTTGGTCTTGTTGGGCGTACCGTCGGCGGCGATCAGCGCGGCATCGACGGCACGCTGGTCGAAGGCATCGAGGCCCACGACGGCATCGGCGCACTCGTTGTTGACGTGCTCGACGGCCTGCGAGACGCCCTTGCCCAGATAGCGACCTTTGTCGCCGTCGCGCAACTCGCATGCCTCAAAGGCGCCGGTCGAAGCGCCCGAAGGCACCATCGCGCGGCCGAAGCTGCCGTCCTCGAGCACGACCTCGACCTCGACGGTGGGGTTGCCGCGGCTGTCGAGTACCTCGCGACCGTAGACGTCCAAAATATCGCTCATGTTGTCTCCCTCTCACTTGGAAACGTAGTTGATGCAAGCGACTGGCCGACTGTGCACCATCGGTGCGCCTCCGTAAGTTAGCCATGTCGCACTTTTTGCATTATGCCCTAAGTTAGCCGAGGGATACACTTGATTTTCGAAAAATTTAGCGGGAACGATGAGGCATGTCAGCCCGTCGTTCCCGCAGTCTTACTCCTCCGCCTTTGCGGCATCCCACAGGTCGTTGAGGCCGTGGGTCGAAAGCTCGGCAAGATCCACGTGGGCGTCGGACGCCATCTGCTCCATCGCGGCCCAGCGACGGCGAAACTTGGCCGTGCTCGCGCGCAGGGCACTCTCGGCGTCGATCCCCTCTTTGCGCGCGACGTTGACCAAGGCAAAGAGCAGGTCGCCAAACTCCATTTCGCGCTCGGGCGAGCCAGGGGCCTCGGCCTCAAACTCGGCACGTTCCTCGGCGACCTCATCCCACACGTCCTGGACCGTCTCCCACTCAAAGCCCACGGCAGCCGCCTTGCGCGACACCTTCTGAGCCTGCATCAGCGCCGGCAGATGCGTGGGCACGCCGTCGAGCAGACCCTCGGGCGCGGCCTCGCCCGCTGCCACGGCCTTGTCCTTGGCGGCTTTCTCGGCAAGCTTGACCTCGTCCCAAATCTTGAGTACCTCGTCGGAACTGTCGGCATCTACATCGCCAAACACGTGCGGATGACGGCGGATGAGCTTGGCATCGATATCACGCGCCACGTCGGCCAGCGTAAACTCGCCGGCGTCCGCCGCAATCTGCGCATGCAGCACGACCTGCATGAGCACGTCGCCCAGCTCCTCGCGTAGGTGAACCGCGTCGTCCGCCTCGATGCAGTCGAGCGCCTCGTAGGCCTCCTCGATCATGTTCTTGCCAATGCTGCGGTGCGTCTGCTCACGGTCCCATGGGCAGCCATCGGGCTGACGCAGACGCCAGATGGTCTGCACCAGATGCTGCAGCTCGGTCGACGCGTCGACTAGCGTGGACAGATCGCGCGAGCCCTCGGCATTTTGCTGAGCCATGTGCTGCGCCATGGTTAGTCCTCCTCCAGGATCACGTGGCGGAACGCGCCGTCCTCGTAGATGCCGTAGCTGTGCGTGCCGTCCTTGGGAATGCTCACGCTACCGGGGTTGAAGAGCCACAGGCCCGGGTGCGCGGCGCTTTCCTCGTTGACCTTGATGTGCGTGTGGCCGTAGACGAGCGCTGAGCCCTCGGGCAACGCGGGCGCGTGGTCGACGCTGTTGTGCATGCCGGCGCCAAAGACATGGCCGTGCGTCAGGAACAGCTCGCGGCCGGTCTCGTCGAACAGCGTGGCATAGTCGGCCATGACGGGGAAGTCGAGCACCATCTGGTCGACCTCGGCGTCGCAGTTGCCGCGCACCGCGATGATGCGGTCGGCTAGGGCGTTGAGCAGCGGAATCACGCGCTTGGGAGCATAGTCGCGCGGCAGGTCGTTGCGCGGACCGTGGTAGAGCAGGTCGCCCAGCAGAACGATGCGGTCGGGCTGCTCGGACTCGATGGCGGTGGCCAGGCGCTCGGTCCAGTATGCCGAGCCGTGGATGTCGGAGGCGATGAGGTATTTCATGGTGGTCCTTTCGGTGAGGTTGATGGGGTGGGTGTGGCGCGTCGCCGACCGTGTCACTCAAATTGCAGAGCCGCGGCTTGTGCTGCCTGCATCACGCGCTGGAGCGGCACACCGTGCTCGCAGGCAAGGCGGGCGCAGTCCTCGTACTCGGGCGCTGCACGCTCGCTGCCGTCGGGCAGGGTGGCCACCTTGACGGACACCTCGCCCCATGGCGTCGTCACCTGCTCAAAGCGGCGTGGCAGGCAAACGCGTTCCATGACCTGGCGACGAATGCCGTTGGTCGTGGTTTCCAAGAAGATGATCGTCTGCAGGCGCTCGATATCCCCGTAGGTGCAGATTACCTGCAGCTGCCAGCCGGGGCGGCCTTTCTTGCAATAAACGGGCAGCCAGCGCACCTCGCGCGCACCGGCCTCGCGCAGGCGGTCGGCGGCGTAGGCGAGTACCTCGGGCGACGCATCGTCGATGTCGCATTCCAGCTTGACGATGGTCTCGGGCGCATCGGTCTCGCGAGACAGCGGAGATTTGCTATCGCATGGCATACGGTCCGGCTCCTTTCCGCACGGGCTCGTTTTGTTCATCCAAACGCTAGCACATCGCGGGCGGCGCAGGGGCGGCGTCATGGGATAGGTGCGACTTTTGCTGGGCGCAAGTGCTGGCGCGCTCCAACGCCGGCCCGCTCCACTCAAACGTGTACGTCAGCCTCCAAACATGTCATTTTTTGCAGCTTTTGGAGGCTAATGTACATGTTTTGAAAGCGCAAGCGAGGCCGCACCACGCGCCGCGCACCCTTTCCAATCGATTTCGGCACCCCGCGCGTACGACGCGCCGAGGCTGCGCCATTACAATGGAGCGGATTCGCCAAATGCAAAGGAGCCGCTATGCCTATGTGCCCGCTGGTCGATTGCCATACCCACACCTCGTTTTCGGACGGCCATGCCTCATTTGAGGACAACGTCCGCGCCGCTGTCGCCGCCGGCTGCCGCGCCATGGTCTCGACCGACCATCTCACCCTACCTGCCAGCATGGATGCCAACTGCGAGGTGCAGGTCGTCAAGGGCGACCTGCCGGCACATCGTCTGGCTTTTGAGGACGCTCGCAATCTTGCCGCTCAGATTGCGCCAGAACTCACCTTTATCTACGGTTTCGAATGCGATTGGTACGAGGGCTGCGAGCCTTTGGTTGAGCGCTGGTCCCAGGGCGCCGTCGTGCGCCTGGGCAGTGTGCACTGGATTGGCAACCCAGGCGATATCATGGCCGGTGCCGCGGGTACGGCGGGAACGGAGGACGTCGCTCGTCCCGATACGCCCGATTCGCGCTGCGGCTGGATCGACGATGACACCAACCTGCACGTTTGGGAAAACCTGGGGGTACGCGGCGTGTGGGAGCGCTATGTCGATGACTGGTGCCGCGCCTGCGAGAGCCCGCTCAACTTTGATGTGATGGCTCACCCCGACCTGGTCATGCGCTTTTCGAAGGAAGGCTTTGCGCCCGATTTTGACCCCGCACCGTTTTGGCAGCAGATGGCAGAGTGCGCGCACGATACGGGCCGCCGCGTTGAGGTCTCGACGGCCGCACCGCGCAAGGGCTTGGGCGACTACTACCCCGCAACCGGTCTTTTGCGCTGCTTTGCCCATGCCGAAGTGCCGATCACCTTTGGCTCGGACGCGCACCGCGCCTGCGATATCTGCTGGAACATCCGCGAGGCCCAGGCGCACGCCTACGACTGCGGTTATCGAACCTTCGACATCCCCCACGCCACCGGCGAATGGGAATCCACGCCCCTCGCCTAGCCATCCCTTCATAAGTTGCGGTGAAATAGGGATTGTTTTGCTTGATGAAGCGCTTAAACAGTCCCTATTTCACCGCAACTTCCATGACCCCGTTACACCAACAAAGACTGTCCCAAACGACTAGTGGCGGCGGGCGTTGAGTTCGCCGGCCAGCTCGTCGAGGGTGATGCCGTAGCGCTCGAGCGTCACGAGCAGGTGGTAGACCAGGTCGCCGGCCTCGTAGCGGATGTGATCGTGATCGTTATCCTTGCAGGCCATGATCACCTCGCTCGCCTCCTCGGCAAGCTTCTTGAGCAGCTCGTCCTCGACGTCGGTCAACAGACGAGCGGTGTAGCTCTCCTGCGGCGATGCGTCGCGACGGCCGTGAATCACCTCGGCGAGCCCCGTCAGCGTCTCACCGATATTTCCATCCTGAACGTTTGCGGTGCGCACACCCATAGTTCAATCCTTTCTGGTTGGCCGAGCGTCTAATCGAGCGCCCGCCCTACGCGAGTTTCTTAAAGAAGCAGGTACGGTTGCCGGTATGGCAGGCCGGACCCGGCGAGTCAACCTTGACCAGCAGCGTATCGCTATCGCAGTCGGCCCAAAGCTCCTTGACCTCCTGCATATTGCCGCTCGTCGCGCCCTTGTTCCAGAGCTCCTGGCGACTGCGGCTCCAAAACCACGTGGTACCGGTCTTGAGCGTCAGCCCCACCGACTCCTCGTTCATCCAAGCAACCATAAGCACCTCGCCGGTGTCATACTGCTGAACCACACAAGGAATCAGCCCCTTGGCGTCGTATGTAAGCTTTGAAGGATCGGTTATCTCTTCCATTTCTCTTCCCAAATTCAAACTTCGCAGGTCGGTGAGGGTTGTCCAGGTGCCCGAGATTCCGAGCGACAAGCCCGACGACGCGTACTTAAGTACGCGAGGAGGGTTGGAGCCGGAAGGTCGGGTGCCTGGGCAAGCCGCAGCATTAGAAGTCCAGCCTCACAGGAATACCTTGAGAGGCCATATACTCTTTGACTTCGCGAATGCTGAACGTCCCAAAGTGAAAGACGCTCGCCGCCAGCACGGCATCGGCCTCGCCCTCAATCACGCCCTCGGCAAAATGCTCGAGCGCGCCCACACCGCCGCTCGCAATCACCGGAATCGGCACCGCGCGCGCCACGGCGCGGGTGAGCGCCAGGTCAAATCCGGCCTTGGTGCCGTCGCGGTCCATACTGGTGAGCAGGATCTCGCCGGCGCCGCGACGAGCCGCCTCCTCGGCCCACGCCACCGCGTCGATGCCCGTGGCGTTGCGGCCGCCCGCCGTGAAGACCTCCCACTTGTCGGCACCAGATGCGCCGGGCAAACCGACGCGCTTGGCATCGATCGCCACGACCACGGCCTGGCTACCAAACGCCGCGGCAGCCTGGCTAATCAGCGACGGGTCGCGCACGGCGGCAGAGTTGAGCGACACCTTGTCGGCACCGGCTGCAACCATGGTGCGCATGCCCGCCAGGTCGCGAAAACCGCCGCCCACGGTATAGGGAATGGCTAGCTCCTCGGCCGCATGCGCCGCCATCTCGATGGTCGTCGCACGGTTGTCGCTCGTGGCGGTAATGTCCAAGAAGACGACCTCGTCCGCACCCTCGCGGTCGTAGGCGCGCGCCAGCTCCACCGGATCGCCCGCATCGCGCAAGCTCACAAAGTTGACGCCCTTGACCACACGGCCGTCCTTGACGTCCAGGCAGGGAATCACACGTTTGGTAAGCATGGGCTACTCCTCCCCTCGGGCGGCGGTCAGCGCCTGTACCAGCGTAAAGTTGCCCTCGTAGAGCGCGCGACCGGTAATGGCACCTTCAATCGCGCCCTCACGCACTGCGGCCAGCGCGCGGATGTCGTCGAGCGTCGAGATGCCACCCGATGCCACGACGGGAAAGCCCGCGACCTCGGCCACATGGCGATACGCCGCCACATCGATGCCCGCCTGCATGCCATCGCGCGCAATGTCGGTATACACCAGATGCTTAAAACCCAGCTCGGAAAGCTGCGCCACGGCGTCGTCGAGCGCCACGCCCGCGCCGTCACGCCAGCCATTCACCTTGACCTGGCCGTCGCGTGCGGCAATATCTGCCACCAACAGCTCGCCAAAGCCTTGGGCCGCCACCTCGGCAAAACCCGGCTCGGTCACGAGCACCGTGCCTAGTGCGATGCGGCGCGCACCGTAGCCGGCCAACTCGTCGATGCGCGCGAGCGAGCGGACGCCGCCGCCCACGTCCACGGACAGACCGTTGACGCCGCAGATGGCCTTAATCGCCGCCGAGTTGGCAGCGCATGTGTCCTCGTCCTCGCCAAAGGCAGCGGACAGGTCGACGACGTGCACCCAGCTTGCGCCCTGCTCGGCAAACGAGCGAGCAACGGCCACGGGGTCGTCGGAATATACCTTGCAGCGACTCCGGTCGCCGCGCTCCAGGCGCACGACCTTGCCGCCGATCAGATCGATTGCGGGAAACAGGATCATCGGCCGGCCTCCTCGACGATGTTGACGAAGTTCTTAAGGATGCGCTGACCCAGCGCGGAGGATTTCTCGGGATGGAACTGGCAACCCCACACATTGCCATGGCGCACGATGCACGGGAAGCTCCGCGTATAGTGCGTGCGCGCCAGCACATCGGCGGCATCGGAATCGTCGGCCACCGCGTAGCTGTGGGTGAAGTACATGTTGGCACCCTCGGCAAAACCAGTAAGCAGCGGATCGGCCGCACCGGCGGGCGTCATGTGCACCTGGTCCCAGCCCACGTGCGGCACCTTCAGGCGGCTCGACTCCAGGCGCGTGCACGAACCGCGCATAATACCCAGGCCATCGACCCAGAGGGCACCGGCCCGCTCGGAGGCGTTGCCGTCGGCGACCGCGCTCTCGCTCGCAGGAACGCCCTCGTTGCCGCGCTCAAAAAACAACTGAAGGCCCAGGCAGATGCCGAGCAACGGAGTTCCGGCGGCAACGGCGTCGAGCACCGCGTCCGCCTCGCCGCCCTCGCGCATAAAGGCGACCGCGTCGTAAAACGCGCCCACGCCCGGGATGACCAGGCCGTCGGCGTTGCGGATCTGCTCCGGATCGTCCGACGTGCAGGCGGCGGCACCGGCGCGCGCAAGCCCGCGCGCAACGCTCGACAAGTTGCCCTTGTGGTAGTCGACCACCACGATCTTCGGTTCGCCCACGCGACCCCTCCCTTATCTCATCATCCAAAACCACCACAAAGGAGACAGGCACCTCTGTGGTGGTTTGTGCGATCCGTCAGCTACAGCGAGCCCTTGGTGCTGGGGATGCCCTGTACGCGGGGGTCCAGCTCGCAGGCGTGGCGCATCGTGCGGCCCACGGCCTTAAAGGCGGCCTCGATAATGTGATGCGAGTTGCCACCCGCCAGCTCGCGCACGTGCAGTGTGAGCTTGGCATCGCGTGCAAAGGCATAAAAGAACTCGACGGCCAGCTCGGTATCGAACGTGCCCACGCGCTCGGTCGGCACGGGCAGCTCGCAATAAGCCTGGCCACGGCCCGAGATGTCCACGGCAGCCATCACGAGCGTCTCGTCCATGGCAATCGCTGCATCGGCAAAGCGTGTAATGCCCGCCTTGTCGCCCAGCGCCTGGCAAAACGCCTCGCCCAGCACAATGCCCGTGTCCTCGACGGTATGATGCGCATCGACCTCCACGTCGCCCACCGCGTGCACCGTCAGATCGAACAGGCCATGGCGGCCAAAAGCGTTGAGCATGTGGTCGAAAAACGGCACACCGGTCGAGATATCGCACACGCCGCTTCCATCCAGGTCGAGCTTTACGACAATGTCGGTCTCGCCCGTCTTGCGGGTCACCTCGGCATAGCGGTCCATCTACATCTCCTCCTTCACCAGCACGGCAAACGCGGCCAGCACCTCGTCGTTTTCCTGCGGGGTGCCTACGGTAATGCGCAGACAGTCCGCGAGCCCCGGCGCGTAACTAAAGTCGCGCACCAAAATCGAATACTCGTCGCGCAGACGCTCGCGCACGCGCGTGGCATGCGGCGTGCGCACAAGCACAAAGTTCGCCGCGCTCGGCCATGCCTCCACGGGCATGCCCTCGGCAGCCATCGCGCGCAGAGCGGCCTGTTCGCGTTCGCGCTCGGATGCGACCTGCGCCACCACGGGCGTGTAGGCATCACGGGCACGCACGCAGGCAAGTGCTGCCGCCTGGCTCAGTACGTTGACCGAATAGATCTGGCGAATCGCCGCGAACACGTCGATGACTTCGGGCGCCGCAATCACATAGCCCAGGCGCGTGCCGGCGGCGCCGAACGCCTTGGACAGTGTATGCAGAATCACCAGGTTAGGATGCTCGGCAATAAGGCCTTGCGCCGTAGTTGCCGCGCCAAACGAATCGTCGGCAAACTCCACGTAGGCCTCGTCGACCATGACCATGCCGGGGCACGCATCGCACAGCGCCGCGACAAAGTCGAGCGGCGCCACGTCGCCCGTGGGATTGTTGGGCGAGGTCACGATCGCCAGGTTGCACTCGGGAGCCGCCGCAAGCACCGCCGCCTGGTCGAGCTCAAAAGTTACCGGGTCGCGCCACACGTCGCGCACCTCGGTCTGGCACAGCGACGCAAAGAACGCGTACTCGCTAAAGCACGGCGGGCAGTTGAGCAGGGTCCGCCCCGCGCCGCCAAACGCCAGCAGGAAGTTATAGAGTAGCTCGTCGCCGCCGTTGCCCACGCAGATGTTCTCGCGCGCCACGCCATGCCAGGCAGCAAGCTCGTCGCGCAGGTCGTTGGACATGGGATCGGGATAGCGGTTGAGCGGTGTGGCAGCCAAGGCCGCATCAACCGCCTCGCGCACGCCGGCCGGCACGGGATAGGTGTTCTCGTTGGCCGAAAGATTGATGCGCGTGGGCGTAAAGTTGGGATCGTAGGGCTCGATGCCGGTCAAGTAGGGCTGGACGAGCTCCTTCATGCACGGCGTGAGTTCGGCCATGTTAGACCTCCTCGCCGGTCGCGCCAGCGGCACCGCCCGCAGCCGCCGCCAGGTCCACGCCCTCAGCAACCGTCGCCACGGCGTCGCCCGGCCAGGCGACCTTGGTCAGGTCGGCCGCGGCCAGAGACTCGGCACTCACGGCATCCTCGCCCTGCTCCAGCACACGGCGACGCAGAGCGGCGGAAAGCGCGTGTGCCCACAGGCCCTCGGCCTCGGCCAGGCGCTGCGGAGCGGGGGCGTCGGAGAGCAAGCCCTCGAGGCCGTGAA
>UQXC01000020.1 GCA_900544995.1 uncultured Collinsella sp.
TCACGAGCGGGGGCTCCTGTCGTTTCCGTGCCCCTGGATTGGGTCATAGTGTCTGTCGGAAATGATCCGTTGGATGTAGTCATTGGGGACGTTCTTAAATGACTGGTCGAAAGGGACACTCTTGTCGGCACTTGGGGACAGTTCCTAAGTGCCGGCAGATTGGGACACTCCCTTGCAAGATGGCGCTGAAGACTGTCCCCAACGACCGGCTCGGGAACCTGATCCTAATGCACCAGTTTCTGTCGAGTCGGTGCTTCTTGCGGGTTGCCCGTATAATGGTTTGCGTATGAACCGCAACCAAGGAGTTCCAGTTTATGGACCAGAGCCTTTTTAAATTCGACCTGATCGCCGAGGATCCGACGACGCATGCGCGTGCCGGCGTGCTGCACACCCCACATGGCGACATCGAGACGCCGATCTTCATGCCCGTGGGCACCAAGGCAAACGTCAAGGGCATTCCTACCGAGACCGTTAAACAGCTCGGCGCCCAGATCGTGCTTGCCAATACCTATCACCTGTCTATGCGTCCCGGTGAGGACACCATCGCCGAGCTGGGCGGCCTGCACAAGTTTATGAACTGGCACGGCCCCATCCTCACCGACTCGGGCGGTTTCCAGGTCTTCAGCCACAACGACGCCGTCAAGCTCACCGACGAGGGCGTGCGCTTTATCGTCAACGACTACGACGGCCGCCACGTGTTCTGGACACCCGAGGACAACATGGAAATCGCCATGAAGCTCGGCTCCGACATCTGCATGCAGCTGGACCAGTGCCCAGGCTATCCCGCCACGCGCGCTTACGTTGAGCGCGCCGTGGAGCTGTCGAGCATGTGGGCCGAGCGCTGCTACAAGGCGCACACCCGCGATGACCAGGCACTCTTTGGCATTGTTCAGGGCGGCATGCACCTAGATCTGCGCTTGCGCTCGCTGCGCCATCTGGAGGAGTGCGGCGACTTTCCCGGTTACGGCATTGGCGGCTACTCGGTGGGCGAGGACCACGAGACTATGTTCGAGACTCTGGCACCGCTCGTAAGCGAGTACATGCCCAAGCACAAGCCGCGCTACCTGATGGGCGTCGGCAACCCCACCACCCTCGTGCGCGGTGTGGGTGTGGGCATCGACATGTTCGACTGTGTACTGCCGACGCGCACTGGCCGCATGGGTACGGCGTTCTCCAGTGAAGGTCGCCTTAACTTCCGCAACGCGCGCTTTGCGCACGACGATGGTCCCATCGACCCCACCTGCACCTGCCCGGTGTGCACGGGCGGCTACAGCCGCGCGCTCATTCGCCACATGGTCACGCAGAAGGAGATGCTCGGCGGCATTCTGCTGTCGATGCACAACATCTACTACCTGCTCAACCTTATGCAGCGTGCCCGCCAGGCCATTATCGAGGGCCGCTACGGCACGTTTGTGAGCGACTGGATGAACAGCCCTGCGGCGGTGGATTACTAAGGGCGGCGCGGGCGCTTGCAGGGCGCGGGCAACGGCAAGGGGCGAGCGCCGGCCGGTCGTCGCGTTCGCTAACACTGTCTGCGCGACCGCTGACCGATGCCTTGCAAGCGCATGATGCATCGTGGGTACCATACCGAATAGTTGATGTTCGGGCGGGTGTTTGACGCATGGCGTCGACCCCGCCCGTTTTCTTTTTCTCGATAGGAGTACCCATGATTAAGAATGAGAACGTCGAGGGCGAGCCTGCCTACGACGAGACGTACCGCCGCGGCCCCGTGGTCATGCGCGGCCCGATGATTCCTAAGGACAATACGTACGCTAACCTGCTGGCGCCCGAGGAGTCGACCGACTGGTTGCATGCCGATCCGTGGCGCGTACTGCGCATCCAGGCCGAGTTTGTCGACGGCTTTGGCGCGCTTGCCGAGCTCGGACCTGCGGTGACCATCTTCGGTAGCGCCCGCACGCCCAAGACCGATACGCTCTACAAGGCGGCGCGCACCGTCGGGCGTAAGATTGCCCAGCGCGGCGTGGCGGTTATCACCGGTGGCGGCCCCGGCATCATGGAGGCGGCCAACAGGGGAGCGGCGAGCGTCAACGGCAAGTCAGTTGGTTTGGGCATTGAGCTGCCGCACGAGCAGGGGCTCAACAAATACGTGAACCTCGGTATGGACTTCCGCTACTTCTTTGTGCGCAAGACCATGTTCGTCAAATACAGCTCGGGCGCTATTGTGTTTCCCGGCGGGTTTGGCACGCTCGACGAGATGTTCGAGGTGCTCACGCTGGTGCAAACGCACAAGGTCAAGCGCATGCCGCTCGTGCTGGTGGGCAGCGAGTACTGGCAGGGCCTGTTCGACTGGCTCAACGGCCCGGTGATGGACGCCGGCATGATCAGCCCGCTCGATCCGGAGCTGGTGCACATCACCGACGACCTCAACGAGGCCGTCGACATTGCGCTCAGCGGGTTGATGTGAGTAGCTAAAATGGGACGGGGCTAAAAAGACTGGTCTGAAACGTTTGATACCAGTCTTTTTAGCCCCGTCCCAAATGAACTGCTTCTAGGTTGCGGTGGAATAGGGATTGATTTGCGGCTGATAAGCCAAAAAGAGTCCCTATTCCACCGCAAGCGGTAAAGGTGCCCCTAGTGGATGGGCTGGTAGCGGGGGCAGTAGCTGATGGCGATGGCGTCGACGCCTACATGGGTGGCGATGGTGCAGCCGATGGGGCCGGTGCCGGCGTCTACGTAGTCCTGGCCCGCGAGCGCCTCGTTGACAAGTTCCTGCTCCTCGGCAGCACCGGTCGTGAGCACGCGAACGCTTGAGCCCGGGTGCTCGGTCAAAAACTCGAGGCAGTCAGCCATGGTGTTCGCAACGATGCGCTTGGCTCCGCGGCCCTTCTTGATGGCCTTGATCTCGCCCGACTGCCACTCCGGCGAAACGGCCAGGCGAATGTTGAGCATCTGCGTGAGCTGGCCGGCGAGCTTGGGCGCGCGGCCGTTCTTAACGAGGTTCTCGAGCGTGCGGGGAATCAGCAGCAGGTGGGCGTCGGGCAGCGTCGCGCGGATCTGCGCCTCGGTCTCGTCCAGGCTGCGGCCGTCCTCGCGCATGGCCAGCGCGTACTCCACCAGCAGGCCCTCGGCGCCCGAGCCGGTGCGCGAGTCGATGCAGCGCACGTCGAGCTCGTGCGTTTCGGCCGTCAGGCTGGCGTTGGCATAGCAGGCGGACCACTCGCTGCACAGCGAGATAAAGATGGCGCTATCGTGACCGTCGGCGCGCACGCGGTCAAAGAGTTCCTTGAACTCGCCGGCACTCGGCTGCGAGGTGTGCGGCAGCTGCTCGGAGCCGGCCATGCGGGCGACGTACTCTTGGGCGGTAATCTGCACCTGGTCGAGCAGGTCCTCGCCCTCGATAATCACATGCAGCGGAATCACGTAAATGCCGAGCTCTTGAGCACGGGCGGGGGAGATGTCCGACGTGGAGTCGGTTATGATGGCAAAAGACATAATTGCACCTTTCGTTGGGGCGCTTGCGCGCCGCCTTCTGAGAGCAAAGTGCGACAAGTATAGTGGAGTCGTTCCACATTTCTAGGTTCAATTGTTGAATAGTCAACAGTTTGAAGTGTCGGTGTGGAAATCGTCAACTGGGGAAGAGGAATGCCGATGGAGGCGCTGGAGATATGCAAGCGGCCGGTCGTGCTGTTCGATTTTGACGGCACGGTGGCCGATACGGGTCGGGCGGTGATGACCTCGACGCGCAAGACGCTGGCTGCGCGCGGGTTTTCGGAGGCGCAGATGGGTGACCTGCGTCGCATGATTGGGCCTCCGCTGTGGAAGAGCTTCCACGACTTTTACGGCTTTACGCGCGAGGAGTCGCTCGTGGTGGCCGACGAGTACCGTGCCTTTTTTGACGAGCTGGGTCCGGAGGAGTATCCCGTGTTCGACGGAATCCCCGCACTGCTGGATGGGTTGGCCGCTCAGGGCAAGCGTATGGCCGTGGCGACGTCGCGCATGGAGGCGAAGTGCATCGACATGGTGCGTGAGCTGGGTCTTTCTCAGTTTGAGGCGGTGGCTGGCATGAATCCGCCGCAGGGGCGCGAGACCAAGGCCGATTCGGTCCGCGATGCCCTGGCGGCGCTCGGCGCGACGGCCGACGACGCCGTGATGATCGGCGATCGCTTTAACGATGTGGAGGGCGCGCACGCGATGGGCGTGCCGTGCATCGGCATCTATTCGGGCGCGGCGGCGCCGGGCGAGCACGAGGCGGCGGGTGCCGATGCGGTGGTGCACTCGGTGGCCGAGCTTGCTAAACTTTTCGCTATCTAATGACGTAATGTGAGGGGCGGGCACGCTCGCCGCTCATTGGTAAGGAGGTCGTCCATGAATCAGGTGGAGCAGAGCGTTATCGAGTATGTCGACGAGGTCTGGGAAGATGTCGTCGCCGATATCGAACAACTGGTGAGCTATCCGTCCGTGGCCGTTGCTGCCAATGCAGAGCCCGGTGCGCCGTTTGGCCGACCGGTCCGTGATGCGCTCGATTGCGCGCTCGGCATTGCGCAAAAGCTCGGCTACCAGACGAGCGATGACGAGGGTTATGTGGGCATTGCCGATATCCCGGGCCGTGGCGATAAACAGCTTGCGACTATCTGTCATGTGGACGTGGTGCCTGCCGGCCCCGGCTGGAATACCGACCCATTTGCGATGGAGCGTCGCGAGGGCTGGCTGCTCGGCCGCGGCGTGATCGACGACAAGGGCCCGGCGGTGCTGTCGCTCTACGCTGGCGCTTATCTGCTCAAACACGGCATTGTGCCGCGCTACACCTTCCGCGCGCTGCTGGGCTGCGATGAGGAAGTGGGCATGTCCGACGTTCACCATTATCTGGGGAACCACGCAGACCCCGACTTTTTGTTTACGCCTGATGCCGAGTTCCCGGTCTGCAATGCCGAGAAGGGTCAGTTTGGGGCGACGTTTGTGAGCCCCAAGATCGACGGCGGGCGCATCGTATCGTGGAGCGGTGCCGAGGCGAGCAACGCCATTCCGTCGCAGTCTATCTGCGAGCTCGCGATTGCCGCCGATGAGCTGCCGGCACCGGTCGAGAACGCCGACCGCTTGGAGATTACGGCGCTCGATAACGGCCATGCGCAGATTTTCGCCCACGGCATTGGCGGTCATGCCTCGATGCCCGAGGGAACGATCAATGCCGTCAGCCTGATCGTGGCGTATCTGCGTGAGGCCGAGGACGCGTTTGGTGCCCGTGACGAGCGCCTGCTGACGCCTGCCGAGCACGAGTTTGTCAAGTTTCTGGCATTTGTGCATGCGGACGCCTATGGCCGCGGCCTGGGTATCGACGCGACGAGTCCGGCGTTTGGCCCGCTCACCTGCAACCCCGGCGTCATCCGTGTGGCGGATGGCCACATCGAGCAGGTCATCGACGTGCGCTTCCCCGATAGCACCAGTGCCGATACCATCTGCGAGCAGCTCGAGCCGCTCGTGGGCCGTTTTGGCGTGACGTATCGCGTGGATCGTGCCAAGGTGCCGTTCTCGGTCTCTGCCGACGATCCGGCCGTGAGGGCGCTTATTGATACCTATAACGAGTTCACGGGCAAGCATGCCGAGCCCTTTGCCATGGGCGGCGGCACGTACGCGCGCAACTTTGCCCGCGCCGTCTCGTTTGGCCCCGAGGAGATCGGCCTGGAGCTGCCCGCATGGGGCGGCCAGATGCACGGCCCCAACGAGTGCGCCAACGAGGAGCAGCTCAAGCAAGCGCTCAAGATTTATATCGTGGCGATCCTGCGCCTCAACGAACTCGAACTATAGTTACGCGGTTTTACCAAACCGCGTAACCAGTCGACGCTACAAGCCCGCCAGAGCGGCAATCTGCCTTTCAACTTCGGTGGCATGATCAAAAGATCAATGCCACCTTGTTTCAAGGCACCTTGCTCGCTCTGGCGGGCTTTCGCTGTCGTCGCCAAAACATCGGCGTTGCTGGGGTAGTCATTGGGGACGTTCTTAAATGACTAGTCAAACAAGAACGTCCCCAATGACTACTTTGCTCTGGTGTAAAAGGCTGGCCATGTTTGGCGGCGGGTTTGTTATTCGTTTGTAAAGCCGAGCCGCGCTTGCGGTAAGGGTCTATCAAATGACCGTAAGAAACCGCAGTTGGCGCTGGTGCTGCCCGATCGGGGTCGTATCTTTCCAAACAGCAAAGCGGGCAGGGTGCCCGCGAGTCGCATGTATGAAAGGAAGATCATGCTCGATCAGGCTTATTCTCGTCGTCAGTTCCTCGGCCTCGCTGGTGGTCTCGCCAGCATCGTCGGCCTCGGTCTCGTTGGTTGTGGCGGCTCCGGCGCATCCGACGCCGCCGACAAGGGCAGCGCCGCTGCCGCTGCCGAGTCCGTCTCCGGCGAGGTGACCTACGACGGTGCCTCCTCGTTCCAGGCTCTCGTCGAGGCTGCTGCCGAGAAGTTCATGGATGCCAACCCCGACGTCTCCATCTCCGGCTCGGGCAACGGTTCGGGCAAGGGTCTGACCGCTGTCGCCGCTGGCACCGTCACCATCGGTAACTCCGACGTCTTCGCCGAGACCAAGCTCGAGGCCGACCAGGCCAAGAACCTCGTCGATCACGAGGTCGCCGTCGTGGGCATGGGTCCCGTCGTCTCCAAGAACGTGACGGTCGACGACCTGTCCCTCGAGCAGCTCAAGGGTATCTTCTCCGGCCAGATCACCAACTGGAAGGAGGTCGGCGGCGGCGACGCCACCATCGTCGTCCTCAACCGCAAGGCCGGCTCCGGCACCCGCGCCACCTTCGAGGCCGCCGTCTTTGGCGACGAGACCGTCGACTTTAAGGGCGATGCCGAGCTCGACAAGTCCGGCGATGTCCAGACTCAGATGGGCAGCACCGACAACGCCATCTCCTACCTGGACTTCTCGCACTTCGATGACTCCAAGTTCAATGCCATCAAGGTCGAGGGCGTGGAGCCCAAGAGCGCAAACGTCACCGACGACTCCTTTAAAATCTGGGCTACCGAGCACATGTACTGCTCCAAGGACGCCGACGAGGCTACCAAGGCCTTCCTGGAGTTCATGCTCTCCGACGACGTCCAGGGCAAGCTCGTCGAGGAGCAGGGCTTTATCCCCGTCTCTGCCATGAAGGTCGTCAAGGACGCCAGCGGCAAGGTCTCCGCTAAATAAGTAATCGCCCCGGAAAGGTTTGCAATGGCAAAACAGCTGCCAAAGCGCGACCTTGAGAACGTGGGCCTGGGCGTCACGGGCGCGTGCGTAGCGCTCGTGATGCTTGTCGTTGCCGCGCTCATCTTTATGGTCGCCCAAAAGGGCCTCTCGGCTTTTGTCAAGGACGGCGTCTCGGTCGTCGAGTTCTTCACCGGCACCAAGTGGGATCTGGCCAACACAGCCAAAAGCGGCCTGCCCTATACCGGCGCCCTGCCCCTGGTCGTCACCTCGTTTGCGGTCATGGTGCTCTCCACGCTCATCGCGCTGCCCATCGCCATCGGCTCTGCCATCTTTGCGGTCGAGATCCAACCCAAATTTGGCTCCAAGGTCTTTCAGCCGCTTATTGAGCTTTTGACCGGC
Organism: uncultured Collinsella sp.; assembly: GCA_900544995.1. Lineage (GTDB taxonomy): Bacteria > Actinomycetota > Coriobacteriia > Coriobacteriales > Coriobacteriaceae > Collinsella. The sequence goes on from UQXC01000020.1 coordinate 7,537, forward strand.
ATTCCCTCGGTCGTCTTTGGCCTGATCGGCTTTCACGTGGTCGTCGGTCTTATGAAGAGCGTTTTCCACGTGAGCACGGGCCTGGGCATCTTGCCCGGCGCCATCGTGCTGGCCGTCATGATCCTGCCGACCATGACCACGCTTTCGGTCGATGGCCTGCGCGCTGTGCCCGACAGCTACCGTCAGGGCTCGCTCGCGCTGGGCTACACCCGCTGGCAGACCATCTGGCACGTGGTGCTCAAGTCCGCCATGTCGTCGCTCATGACTGCGGTCATCCTTGGCATGACGCGTGCCTTTGGCGAGACGCTCGCCGTGCGCATGGTCATCGGCGGTATCGAGGCCATGCCGACGTCGCTGCTGTCGCCGGCGTCCACCATCACCACCACGCTCACCACGTCCATGGCGGTCTATGCCGAGGGCTCGGCCCAGGACGATGTTCTGTGGGCACTCGGTCTGCTGCTGATGGGCATGAGCCTCATCTTCATCCTGATCATCCATCTCATTGGCCGCAAGGGGGCGAAGGCTCGTGGCTAGCACGCGTATCCACATCGACGAGGCGAGGCTCGGGCGTATCCAAAAGCAGGACCGCTTCGCCACGGGCGTGTTGACGGCGATCGTCGCCGTCGTCATGCTCATCGTCGTCTCCATGGTGGCCTATATCCTCTTCGAGGGCATCTCGACGCTGTTCCAGCCGGGCTTTCTCACAGAGCCGTCGCGCGCCAACGGAACGCAGGGCGGCGTGCTCTACCAGCTGTTCGACTCGTTCTACCTGCTGCTGATCACTCTAGTTATCTCGGTGCCCATCAGCCTGGGCGGAGCGGTCTTCCTGGTTGAGTACGCACCTGACGGCCCCGTCCGCGACATCGCTTCCACCGCCATCGAGACGCTGTCCTCGCTGCCTTCCATCGTCGTCGGCATGTTCGGCTTTCTGGTGTTCTCGGTGCAGCTGGGCTGGAAGTACTCCATCATCTCCGGCGCCGTCGCGCTCACCATGTTCAATATCCCCATCCTGGTGCGCGTGATTCAGCAGGCGCTCGAGGACGTGCCGCAGGCCCAGCGCGATGCGTGCCTGGCCATGGGCCTTACCCGCTGGGAGGCCACGCTGCACATCCTGATTCCCGAGGCCATGCCCGCCATCGTGACCGGCATCGTGCTTTCGGCCGGCCGTGTGTTTGGCGAGGCTGCGGCACTGCTCTTTACCTCGGGCATGAGCTCGCCGGTTCGCCTGAACTTCTTGAGCTTTAACCTGTCGAGCCCTACCTGCGCCTGGAACGTGTTCCGCCCCGGTGAGTCGCTCGCTGTGCACATCTACAAGATTTACGGCGAGGGCAGCCCCGAGGCTCAGCAGATCGTCTGGGGCACCGCGGCACTGCTGATGATCTGCGTGCTGCTGTTTAACGTAGTCGCCCGTATCGTGGGCAAGCAACTGGCAAGGAGGATGACGGCCGAATGAGCGAGATGAATGTAACGCCTGCAACCGAAGCGGCATCGTCCGACACCCAGGACTTCCTGTCGAGCGTGGGGGAGAGCGAGAAGCGCGTGCGCGTGAGCGGCAAGGCCGTGAGCGACGAGGTCGTGCTCTCCACCAAGGACGTCAACGTGTACTATGGCGACCACCATGCACTGCACAATACGTCGCTCGACTTCCACAAGGGCGAGATCACGGCGCTCATCGGGCCTTCGGGCTGCGGTAAGTCGACCTTCTTGCGCAGCCTCAACCTCATGAATCGCGAGATTCGCGGCTGCCGCGTGGAGGGCGAGATCAACTATCGCGGGCGCAACGTGAACACCAAGACCGAAAACACCTACGAGCTGCGCCGTTCCATTGGCATGGTGTTCCAGCAGCCCAACCCGTTCCGCAAGTCCATTCGCGACAACATCACGTTTGCGCCTAAGCGCCACGGCATCACCGACCGCGACGAGCTCGACCGCATGGTCGAGGAAAGCCTGCGCGGCGCGGCGCTTTGGGACGAGGTCAAGGACAAGCTCGACAAGAGCGCCTATGCGCTTTCGGGCGGCCAGCAGCAGCGTCTGTGCATTGCGCGCACGCTGGCGCTCAACCCCGACGTGATTCTGTTTGACGAGCCTTGCTCGGCGCTCGACCCCATCTCGACGCTGGCGATCGAGGACCTCATGTCGTCGATCGTTGCCGACCGCGCCATCGTCATCGTGACGCACAACATGGAGCAGGCATCGCGCGTGTCCAATCGCACGGCATTCTTCTACATGGGCGATATGGTCGAGTACGACGAGACCGACGAGATTTTCCAACGGCCCAAGGATAAGCGGCTGAATGATTACCTCACCGGCATGTTCTCCTAGTCCGGGACATGCTTGAGGCCCGCGGCGGCCACGGTTGCCGCGGGACTGATTGGAGAGGCGGGTCATCTCTTGTGGGGGATGGCCCGCCTTTTTGTGTCGTGTGCGCCCCGCCTTTTCGCTGCTATCATGGACAACGTTGAATTTCTACGAAGGAGCAGGGCATATGGCGATTCTTTTGGGATGCGATTCCGTCAGCCTAGAGTTTCCCACCAAGCATATTTTCGATAGCGTGACGCTCGGCGTGGGCGAGGGCGACCGTATTGGTATCGTCGGCAAAAACGGCGACGGCAAGTCGACGCTGCTGAGCGTACTCGCCGGCACGTTGGAGCCCGATGACGGCCGCGTGACGCACCGCCGCGACACCACGATCGGATTGCTCGGCCAAAAGGACAACCTCGTCGATACCGACACCGTGCATCATGCCGTCGTCGGCGACACGCCCGAGTACGAGTGGGCCTCGAGCCCGCGTACGCGCCAGATCCTGGCCGGCCTCATCAGCGATGTGCCCTGGGAGGGCACGGTGGGCGAGCTTTCGGGCGGCCAGCGCCGTCGCGTGGACCTCGCGCGCCTGCTAATCGGCGACTATGACGTGCTTATGCTTGACGAGCCCACCAACCACCTGGACATGCGCACCATCAACTGGCTCGCGCGCCACTTAAAGGCTCGCTGGCAGCGCGGTCAGGGCGCCATGCTCGTGGTCACGCACGATCGCTGGTTCTTGGACGAGGTCTGCACCAGCATGTGGGAGGTCCATGACGGCCAGGTCGATCCCTTCGAGGGCGGCTATTCGGCATACATCCTGCAGCGCGTAGAGCGCGACCGCATGGCCGCGGTTACCGAGGAACGCCGTCGCAACATGGCACGCAAGGAGCTTGCGTGGCTGAGCCGCGGTGCCCAGGCGCGTTCCACCAAGCCCAAGTTTCGCGTGGATGCCGCTCGTGAGCTGATCGCCGACGTGCCGCCCGTGCGCGACGAGCTGGAGCTCAAGCGCCTGGCGGTGAGCCGCCTGGGCAAGCAGGTTATCGACGTGGTCGACGTGGACGCCGGCTATACGGATACCGATGGCGCGCCCAAGCAGGTGCTCTCCGACGTGACCTGGCTCATCGGCGCGGGCGACCGCTATGGTCTTTTGGGCGAGAATGGCGCTGGCAAGTCGACGCTGCTCGACGTGATCCAGGGCAAAATTGCGCCCACGCGCGGCCGCGTGAAGATTGGCCAGACAGTGCGCTTTGGCGTGCTGTCGCAGCAGCTCGAGGAGCTCGAGCCCTTCATGGGCGACACGATTCGCGAGGTGCTCAGCAACTATAAGAAGTACTACGTCATCGACGGCAAGGAGACTTCGCCCGAGAAGCTCTGCGAGCGTCTGGGCTTTACGACGCAGCAGCTCTGGAGCCGCATCGGCGATCTTTCGGGCGGCCAGCGCCGTCGCCTGTCGCTGCTACTGACAATCCTGGACGAGCCCAACGTGCTCATCCTGGACGAGCCCGGCAACGACCTGGATACCGACATGCTGGCGATTGTCGAGGATCTGCTCGACGGTTGGCCCGGCACGCTGATCCTGGTGACGCACGACCGCTTCTTGATGGAGCGCGTGACCGACCAGCAGTGGGCGCTGCTCGACGGCCACCTGACGCATATGCCCGGTGGCGTGGACCAGTACCTTCGCCTGTGCAACGCTACCGCCGAGGGCGAGCCCGTGGGCGCGCCGAGCGCCAAGACCGGCACGTTTGACACCGGTGCCGCGGCTGCTGCGGCCGAAAAGCCCAAGTCGAGCGGTCAGCCCAACGGCCTGTCCAACGCCGAGCGTCAGAAGCTCCGCCGCGAGGTGAGCTCGCTCGAGCGCAAGATGGAGACGCAGCGCGCCCGCGTTGAGGAGGCCGAGGCCGCGATGGCCCAGGTCGACCCCACCAACTACACGGCGCTGGGCGAGCAGCAGGCAAAGATCGACGAGGCTCACGCCGCCATGGACGAGTTGGAGATGGCGTGGCTCGAGGCGAGCGAAAAGCTCGAGGGCGAGGAGTAGACGAGGATGATCAAAGCCGCGTTTTTCGATATCGACGGCACGCTACTGAGCTTTAAGACCCACCGGATTCCGGCGTCGGCGCAGCAGGTGCTCGACAGCTTTCGCGAGCAGGGGATTGCGTGCGTGATCGCCACGGGCCGTCCGACCTACCAGATGCCGGACTGGCTGTTCGACCTGGGCTGGGATGCGTACATTACGCTTTCGGGCCAGCACTGCTTTGATGCCGAGGGGGTTTACCGCAGCTGCCCGATCGATCCGGACGACGTCGCGGTGATTGTGGACCAGGTGGCGCAGGGGCGCTACGACTCGCTGTGCATGCAGGGCGAGAACTCGTTTGTGAACCGCCTGTCCGAGCGCGTGGTGACGGCTGGCAGCAACGCGGGAATCGTCTACCACGAGGAGCCGTTTGAGCACGCCTTTGACGCACCGGTCTACCAGTTCTGCGCCTTTGTGGACCCGGCCGACGAACATATCGTGACCGACGCCGTGTCGCATTCGCTCACCACGCGCTGGTGCGACCTGTTCTGCGACATTATTCCCGCTAACGGCGGCAAGGACCTGGGCGTGGCGGCGACGCTCGAGCGGCTTGGTATCGACGCGAGCGAGGCGATTGCCTTTGGCGACGGCGAGAACGACCTGTCGATGTTTGCCGCCGTGGGCACAAGTGTGGCCATGGGCAACGCGCAGGACACGGTGAAAGCTGCAGCGACCTATGTGACGACAGCCGTGGACGACGATGGCATCTACAACGCCGCGAAGCACTTTGGACTGTTATAACTGCGGCTCGGCACTTAGGGATGCTCCTTTTCTGCCGGCAGCTGGGGGACACTCCTTGCGGGGCGTCCCCATTTTGTTTTCGTCCCGCACATTTTGTGAAACACGTCTAACTTTTAGACAAAGTAGTAAGACATGGGCAACTTTTGCGGTAAAGTTAGCCGTGGAAAGTATCCAGAGGCTAACTAGCAATCATCGCGAAAGGCGGCCCATGGCCCTGCGTGAATCCGGAGAAGACTATCTCGAATCGATCTACGTTCTGTCGGAACGTCAGGGCATCGTGCGCTCGATCGACGTTGCGGAGCACCTCGGCGTAACCAAGGCGAGCGTTTCCAAGGCCATGGCGACGCTGGAAAGCAACGGCTATGTCGAAATGGGCAAGCGCGACGTTCATCTGACGGAGCGTGGTCTGGAGGTCGCTCGCCAAATGTGGGAGCGTCACTGCTTTTTCGTGGGGCTGCTGGAGGATGCGGGTGTTTCGGTTGAGGTCGCGTCGCAAGAGGGCTGTCACATGGAGCACTGCCTAAGCGAGGAAAGCTTCGAGAAGCTGAGGGCGATGCTGGGACGGGACAGCGACCGGGACCAGTAGCCCCGCCAACTAAGTCCAACTCAGACAAGGAACCCCGCCAGCAAGCGATGCCCAAGAACCGCCAGCAACGTTACCGCAGGCCGGGACCGGGCTTGGTTTTGAAAACATTCCGCAGACCAGAAGTGCCCCCGTTCGTAGCTCCGAAGGAGCAGAACGGGGGCACTTCATTGGTCGAGGACGTTTTCAAAACCAAGCCCGGCCCCGGCCGGACAGCCCACGAACGCTACAAGTTCTTGACACCCATCGCGCGCATGGCGTTCAGGATGGCGATGATCGCCACGCCTACGTCGCCGAACACGGCAAGCCACATGTTGGCGATGCCCAGTGCCGCAAGCACCAGAATCAGCAACTTAATGCCCAGCGCAAAGATGATGTTCTGCCAAACAATCGACATGGTCTTGCGCGCCACGCGGATCGCGCGGGAGATGTTGGACGGTTTGTCGTCCATGAGCACCACGTCGGCGGCCTCAATCGCGGCGTCGGAACCCATAGCGCCCATGGCGATGCCCACATCGGCGCGCGTGAGCACGGGTGCGTCGTTGATACCGTCGCCGACAAAGGCGAGCTTGCCCTTGCCGCTTTCGGCTGCCAGCAGCGCTTCAACACGCTCGACCTTGTCGCCCGGCAGCAGCTGCGCGTGGAACTCGTCGAGCCCCAGCCGCTTGGCCACCGCAGCAGCCACTTCCTCGCGGTCGCCCGTGAGCATGACGGTGCGCTTGACGCCGGCGGCGTGCAGGTCGCGGATCGTCTGCTCTGCATCGGCCTTTATGGTGTCGGCAATTACAATGTGGCCGGCATAGATGCCATCGACTAGCACGTGGAGGATGGTGCCGACGACCTCGCAATCGGGCGCTTCGACTCCGGCCGCGGCGAGCATCTTTGCGTTGCCAACGACGACGTGCTTGCCGTCGATGGTTGCCGTCACGCCGTGGCCCGCGTCGTTGGCGGAGTTGCTAACGCGCTTGGGGTCGACCTCGCCCTGGTAGGCGACACGTACGGACTGCGCGATGGGGTGATCGGAGAACGACTCAGCAAGGGCTGCGACTTCGAGCAACGACTGCTCGGTATAGCCGGCCTCGGGGTGTACCGCGACCACCGAGAACGTGCCGTTGGTGAGGGTGCCCGTCTTGTCAAAGACGACGGTGTCCACGTCGGCGAGCGTCTCGAGGTAGTTAGAACCCTTGATGAGAACGCCCAGCTTGGACGCGCCGCCGATGCCGCCAAAGAAGCTGAGCGGGACGCTGATCACGAGCGCGCACGGGCAGCTGACGACCAGGAAAGTCAGGCCGCGCAGGATCCAGTCGGACCAGGCGCCGGTGACCAAGCCGCCGCCGAGCGCGAGTACCGCGGCAGCGCCGGTGACGGCGGGCGTGTAGATGCGGGCAAAGCGCGTGATGAAGTTCTCGGTGCGCGCCTTCTTTTCGCTGGCGTTTTCTACGAGCTCCAGGACGCGCGCGACGGTGGACTCGCCAAAGGGCTTGGTGGTGCGCACGTGGATGAGCCCCGTCATGTTGATGCAGCCGCTGATGATATCGTCTCCGGTTTTGGCCGGGCGGGGGACCGACTCACCGGTAAGGGCGGCGGTGTCGAGCTGGGTTTCGCCTTCGACGATGACGCCGTCGATGGGCACGCGCTCGCCGGGCTTGACCACAATCACGGTGCCGACGGCGATGTCATCGGGGAAGACCTGTTCGAGCGTGCCGTCGGGTTGCTCGACGTTGGCGTAGTCGGGTGCGATGTCCATCATGGCGCTGATCGATTTACGGCTTTTGCCCACGGCGTATGCCTGGAACAGCTCGCCGACCTGGTAGAACAGCATGACGGCGGCGCCTTCGGCCATGTGCGGGTCGGTATCGGGGAAGAGCACCATGGCAAACGCGCCGATGGTCGCGACTGCCATAAGGAAACTCTCGTCGAAGGCCTTGCCGCGGCGGATGTTATTGAATGCCTTTTGCAGTACGTCGTAGCCGGCAATCAAAAACGGCACGAGGAACAGCACAAAGCTGGCGTAGATGTCGCCCGGGGTGCCGAATGCGGCAGTGAGGGTGCCGAGCTCATCGAGGGCGTACACCACGGCAAAAATGCCCAGCGCTACCAGGATGCGGTTGCGCTTATGCTCGAGTGATTCTTTTTTCTTGCGCTTCTTCTTTTTCTTTTTGGGGTCGGTGGTGGCCATGACTCGTATCCTCCCATTTGAATGAATGAACACTCGCTCATATAATTTCGCGAGCAAAGGCCGCGGCAAGCGCGGCCTTGCAGGTTGGCGTAAACCTGGGCTAGAGAATTATCTCGCAGTCCGGCTCGGCGTCGGCCGTAAACTCAACAACGCGGTTGAGCACCTCGTCGAACTCAGCATCATCGGCCTCGAGCGTCAGCTTCTGGGTCATAAAGTTGACGGACACGGATTTGACGCCCTCGAGTTTGGCCAGCTCGTCCTGAAGCTCGCGCGCACAGTTGGCGCAATCGATCTCATCGAGCTTGTACTGCTTTTTCATGGTGGGTTCCTTTCCCGTTTTTGCGGCTTGGGTGCAGGCCGCGCTGGTACCGTGGTTGGTTGCTATTCGCAGATATGGCTCATGCCCTGGTTGAGCATGGTGTAGACGTGGTCGTCGGCGAGCGAGTATAGGATATTGCGCCCGTCGCGCCGGAATTTAACCAGGTGCGACTGCTTGAGTGTGCGCAGCTGGTGCGACACCGCGGACTGCGAGGTTTCGGTCGCTTCGGCGATGTCTGCCACGCAGAGCTCGCGGCCCATGAGGGCGTAAAGGATCTTGATGCGCGTGGTGTCGCTGAAGACCTTGAACAGGTCGGCGAGGTCGTAGAGAAGCTCCTCGTCGGGAAGGTCCTCGGGCGAGCAGGTGGTGGGGATCACTGGCTCGGTGGCCTCGGTGTCGGGTTTCGTTTCATCAACGCGGATGCTCATTGCAATATCCTTTCATATGAACATACGCTCAAATAACTTACTTCCGATTATATGAGCGTATGTTCATATGTCAATAACGTTTAAGTAATTCATCGCACAAAATGATGGGGAATAGTGGACGAGATTCCGGATTGAGCGGTTTTGATAGTCGATGCCGAGGTGGGTGCCCCCGCGCCGTGCAAAAATTGGAGTATTCTGCAACTATAGGGGGTCTGTTTATCTATTTCGGGCCAAATAAAGCCGCTCAAGAGTTATCCAAGGGCGGTAAACAGATAAGATCTTCCTCAAGTGTTGCCTAGCGTTCCCGTTCGATAGCGTCTTTGTTTCTCATTTGGATTAACTTGTGGGTGCTGGAGGGCCGACCCTGCTGAATACTCGCAATTTTGCACATCGCTAGGGTACCCACCTTGTTAGCCGGTCTAGCTTCCGGCCTCGAAGATCCTGCCCTCGGGCGCGAAGCTGCTTGTTTGGTTGAGTGATGGGCTGTCGGGTTCGACAGTCTGCATGTCATCGATTGCCGGAGCCTCGTTAATCGTCGGATCGTCCAATGTGATGCCTTCGAGCATTGCTTTTTCGAGGTCGATTCGTTGGCGCTCTTCGGAATCCTGGCGAAGCTCCTTCTGAATTCGCTTTTTCTCTTCTATAAACCTTCTGAGCACAAACTGTCTCAGGTCCTCTTGCATGATTTGAAAGTCTTTTGGCAGACGCGAGGGGCGTACGCCCTCTTTCCGCTGGATTGCTTCCATGACCCTAACAAAAGAGCTGGCATGCATAAAGGAATAACGGCTGACGGTGATGATTCCGTACCCCATGGACGCAAGTGCATTCTTGCGCTCCTCATCGATGGCGCGGTCTTCTTCCGCGTCATGATAAAAACCGTTGTATTCAATGTCTGTGCGAGATTTCTTTAGATACGCATCCATAAAGAACTTTTTGCGTCTCGTGAGATTCTTTGCGGCAGTGGTGACCTGCACCTCGTAATCGGTCTCAATTCCCTTAATACCAAGCCCTCCTTCGCTTTTGGGCAGCGTTAGCATCATGACAAAGGCTGTTTCCATAGGAGACCGGCATCCGTCGCGCACACATTGGATCGCCTTTCGGGCAAGGGCCAGACCGTCGCATCTGGTAATGGAATTAAAGAACTGCTTTAACCTCTCGGTCGAAGTGAGCGCGAAACGCTCGGTATAGGAGGTGGAAGAGTCGGTTCCAAGGGAATAAGCGCCGCACAGTTCAAAGTAGTACTCCACTAGTTCGCGAAAAGAAAGATAGGTGGCGGCCTGAAGTGCGCAAAGCTCAACGCCAACAACGAAGATGCCATCTTTGAGCTCTATAAAGCGTGAGTTCGAGAATCGTTTTGAAGAAACGTGGCATTGACAGTTCACTGCATAGCGCGCATTCCTGCGATCAAACACCATCACCTCGAGGGAATCATTTGCGTCGAGGGAAACATCATGTTTGGTGAGCCATTCTGCGGCTGCGTCAAGGAGCGTTCCGGTGGGACATGATCCGTAAATCGCGGCAGGGTTACAGGACTCGATGCCTTTCGCAGACACCGAATGCGCGGCCTGGTAGACCGCTTTTGCAGTGGTATGTGACAATACGATACTCATGGTATATATCGTGTCAGCTAATGCCGTGTTGATGGCGCTGAGTGAAAAAGTCGTTTTAGAGGTCTAACCAAATGCTGTCCAAAAGCTTGACGCAATTATGGGTTGGTATGCCCTAAATAAAAGTTTTCGCAGCTTGGCTATAGCATAGAAATACTCAATTGCTGCACATTTGATATCGATGCATCGCCATCCGACAACGAATTACGTGTCGGGAATTGGCCGAAATCGTTCAAAATGAGGGTTCAGAATTTGTGATGGCAGATCTATCTGTGGAACGTAGGGCGGCCCCGCTGCGGGGTTTTCCGCTGCGAGGCCGCTCGTGATCTACCCCCGGGGTTTGTCGTAGACGTTTCTACTTGGCAAACAGGTTCTTGAGGTTGAACTCGGCTTGGACGGTGCGGAGCATGAGGTCGGTGTCGTCGAGGCCCAGATGCTGCTCGTTGGCGTCGGCGGCGAGGGTTCCACGGCGGCGCGCCCAGTTCTCGAGCGCGGCGGGGGCGGATTCGCGGGGGAGCGAGCGGACGTCGGCATCCAGGCTGCGGCAGATCTGGCGCGAATCGATGACGATGATCTTGCCGGTGCGGCGTGCCTCGGCGTAGCCGTCCAGGTGGATCTTGAACCAGCTGTCCTCAAAGGCGGCGTTGTGTGCCATGTACGGGTACTTCTTCATAAGCTTGAGCAGCTGCTTTTGCAGCTCTTTGTTCTCGCGGAAGGGCGTTTTGCCGTCGATGTCGTCCCAGGTGATGTGGTGGATATTCGACAGCGGCACATCCTCGCCGCGGTAGATATCGGGCAGGCCGCAGTAGTGTGCCTCGGCGTCGTGCGGGACGGCGTCGCTGGTGAGCTCCATGATCTCCCAGCCCACGTTGATGATGTAGCCGCGCTCGGGTGCACGGCCGGTGGTCTCGATGTCGATGCCGAGCACTGTGCCTTGGATAGGCTTGCGGGCGTACGCCACGCCGAGCGCGTCGCGGTCGCCGCGGATCTCGCGCATGACGGACGCGGCGGTGCGCTTTTGCATCTTGCCGATGGCGGCGCAGGTGTCGGCGTCGGACAGACCGCGCGAAAGCGTCGCGGGCGTCACGTTGCGCAGGCGCGCCTCGCCAATCTGGTCGCACAGGTCGCGGTTGCGGTCGGCCAGGTCGCGCACGGTGGCAAAGTCGAAGCTGGGGTCGCCCTCGGCGGTAAAGTACTCGGTTTCGAGCACCTTAAGGGCCTCTTCGCCCTTCTGGCGCTCGGACTCCATGGCGCCATGATCGCCATAGATAAACATGGGAATAAACGGCTGGCGCTCGTATTCGAGTGCTTGTGAAACGTTCATATAACTGCTCCTTGGATGGGCCGCGTCGTGCGGCTTTGAGTCATTAAGATGTGGCGAGATGATAGTTTACCATGGGCAACTATTGGCATCGCGCCTAGGATAACTACAATACCCTAGTTGACCGCTAGGACTTTTACAATGCTGCCGAAAGACACGAAAGGTTCCATCCGTCATGGGTTTGTTGATTGATATTCTGCTCGACGCCGGCAAGGACACGCTCTCGCTGGTGCCGTTTTTGTTGGTGACGTATCTGGCCCTCGAGACGCTCGAACATGTTGCGGGCAACCGCGTTAACGGCGCCATCAAGCGTGCCGGAGCCGCGGGCCCCGTGGTTGGCTCGTTGCTGGGCATGGTGCCGCAGTGCGGCTTTTCGGCAATGGCGGCCACGCTGTATGCCGGTCGTGTCGTGACCTTGGGTACGTTGGTGGCGGTGTTCCTTTCGACCTCCGATGAGATGCTGCCGCTGTTGCTCGCCGAGCAGGTGCCCGTGCAGACCATGGCGATGCTTTTGGCTTCGAAGGCATTGATCGCGCTGGTCACGGGCTTTATCGTGGACGCCGCCATTCGCGGCCTGCGTCGTAACGCTCGCGCGCATGCGGCGATTCGCCGCACCGTGCTGGGAACCGCGGCCAACCCGGCCCACGTGAACTGCGCGCACGACGACCACACTGGCGGTGACATCATCGACGAGGTGGCCGAGGTGGGCGTGAGCGCCGACCATATCCACGAGCTGTGCGAGCGTGACCATTGCGGTTGTGATGAAGACGAGGACGAGCACGACCACGGACATGGCCACGATCACGGTCATGAGGGCGAGCATGAACACCATGATGGCCACGGTCACTCCCACTCCCACGAAGGGACGCCTGTCCTGTCGATCATACGCAGCGCGATTTCGCACACCGTGCAGGTCTCGGTATTCATTTTTCTGGTGACGCTGATTCTGGTCGCCGTGCTCGAGTCGTTCGGCGAGTCCGCAATCGAGCAGTTCCTGCGCGGCAACGAGACGCTTGCGGTCCTGGGCTCGGCACTCGTCGGCCTGATTCCCAACTGCTCGGCCAGCGTGGTCATTACGCAGCTATATCTGGAGGGCGCGCTGCAATTGGCTCCGATGCTCGCCGGCACGCTTATCTCCGCTGGCGTGGGCTACCTGGTGCTGTTCCGCACCAACCGCAGCGCCCGCGAAAACGCTGTGTTTCTGATCATGATGTATGTCATCGGCGCGGGCTGGGGCCTTATCCTTTCTGCCTTTGGGCTCTAAGTGGATGTTTGGGGCATGCCGTAAAACTAGGACATGCCATAAAATCCACCGCCATGACCTGGACGTTGGATGCACGCCAATCGGCAAAACAAAAAGGTAGATTTTTAGGCATGTCCCAAAAATCTACCTTGGTTAGTGCAGCAGCTCGGTGAGGTTGCGTTTAAAGCGGGCGCGGTCTTCGCTGGTAAATGCCGCCGGTCCGCGAGTGCGTCCGCCGGCGCGGCGCACCTTCTTTTCCTCGTGGCGAATAAACAGCTGCATGTCGATGGTCGCTTTGTCGTAGACGCGCCCGCGCACACTGATTGCGGCGGCATCGCGGCCGAGCACCATGCTCGCCAAGCCAATGTCCTGCGTCACGACTACGTCGCCCGCCTGCAGGCGTTCGACAATGGCAAAGTCGGCGCTGTCGGCGCCCACGCTCACATCGAGCGTCGTGACCCAAAAGCCGCGTCGCGCGTGCTCGGCATCGCGCGGGTCGTCGCGGCGAATGTGCCGTTCTAGGTTTTGCGTGCTGTTGCCGGCGATAACAACGGCGACGCCCGCCCGCCGCGCGCAGTCAATCGACTCGCGCGTGACCGGGCAGGCGTCTGCATCAATAAAGAGCGTTCGCGGCATCTAGTGCACCAGTTTGCCAAATTGAATAGCACGAACAATCAGCGTTACGCCAAACACCAGCAGTGCGGCGCCGCTAAAGATGACGAGCATCTTGGCCGACCACAGCGGATAGATAAACACGAACATGCCGGCGATGATGGAGAGTGCGCCGCTCAGGATGGCGAGGGCGCGGTTGGACGAAAGCTCGGACTCCAGAATGGACATGACACCTTCGACAATCCAGCCAAAGCCGGCCACGATAACCACCATCGTGGTGAGCGTCGCGGTCGAGAAGGCCTGGTTGCGCAGGATTATGACGCCGCCCAAGATAATGAGTAGGTTGGAGATGATGCTCGTCACGCGCCAGCCGGTGGGCAGCAGCGGCTCAAAAATGGCAGTGAACAGCCTGATGGCAGCAGTGATTACAAAGTAAAAACCCAGGACAGTCGTCAAAAAGACGAGGGACTTGGCGGGTGCAAAAAGCAGCGCGATACCAGCAATGAGCGCTAAGACGCCCGTGATTGCGTAAATCCAGCGTACGGCCTTGACGGCTTTGCCCGCCATGCTTTTCTCGTCAAATCCAAACTGGCTCGATTTTTGGTCATCGTTCTTAAAGATGCCCATAATGTCTCCTTTCCGTGCGGCGTAAGCCTTGATCGTTACAACCAGTATCGCCTAAAGGCGCTGGCGTATGGGTCGGGGAGGGCGAAACGTAACCCAAAGGTCCCGAATTGTTCCCGTTGTTCCCCACGTCGCGATTTTCTATTCAACAGGTGTAGAACATTGCAGCCCTGTTCGTTATTGCCTACGTTTTAGGTTAGATTTTCCTAAGGACAATTGGCTTGTATTGGGGGTCCCTATGAACGAAGCAGTTCCCGAGGCACCGTCGAGTGTCGAATCGATGGCAAAGCAAGGTTGCGAAAAGCTCGGCTTGGACGCGTTTGATGCGCTGGTTCGTCGCGCCCGCACGTGCCGTCGCTTTGACGAGTCCATGCGCGTGCCGCGTGAGTTTTTGCTCGAGCTGGCAGAGCTGGCTCACCTAGCTCCCTGTGGTGCCAATGCTCAACGTCTTCGTTTTCATGTGGTGAGCGGTGCCGAGGACTGCGCGCGCGTGTTTGACGAGCTTGCATGGGCCGGCGCACTTAAGGACTGGCCGGGTCCTGCCGAGGGTGAGCGCCCGACCGGCTACATCGCGATTCTGGCCGAGCGCGCCGTTCCGGGCAAGCCCGCCGCTCCCATTACCGAGGTCGACACGGGCATTGCCGCGCAGACGATGATGCTCGCCGCCCGCAGCGCCACGCCCGAGGTGGCAGCCTGCATGTTCAAGGCCTTTACGCCCCACGCGATCGATGCCATGGGGCTCGATAACGACAAGTATGAGCTCAAGCTGATCATGGCGTTTGGCGTTCCGGCCGAGACACAGGTGATTGATGCGATCGATTCCAACCCCGACGGCTCCATCAATTATTGGCGCGACGAGGCGCAGGTGCACCACGTACCCAAGCGTTCGCTCGCCGACGTGCTGGTGTAGTTGAGCGTCATCGCGGCGTGATCAGACGGTAAACCACCACAAAGGTGCCTGTCCCCTTTGTGGTGGTACGAGGGGAGGGTGTGTGGCAGATCTGTATTTGGTGCGGCATGGGCAGACTGAGCTCAATGTGCAGAGCATTTTGCAGGGCTGGCACGATTCGCCGCTTACGGCGCGCGGGCGCGAGCAGGCGCTGACGGCGCGTACGGCGTTTGCGGCGCGTGGCGTGGCCTTTGATCATGTGTATTCCTCGCCGTTGGGCCGGGCGCGGCATACGGCCGAGCTTATCGTTGGCGAGGGCCGTTCCATAGAGCTGGTCGATGACCTGCGTGAGTGGCATTTTGGCTCGCTGGAGGGCACATCAAATCGCGAGATGCCGCCGCAGCCCTGGGGAGATTATCCGGTTGCCTTTGGTGGCGAGTCGGAAAGTGAGCTTCGCGCACGTATGGTCGCGGCGCTGTCCCGCATCATGGCCAGGCCGCAGCACGACTGCGTGCTGGCGGTTTCCCACGGCTCAGCCTGCCAGGAGTTTCTTGAGTATGTGACTGGCGAGGGAGAGCTGCCCGACAACGGTGCCGTGCTTCATTTTGGCTATTGCGACGGGGCGTTTTCGCTCTTGGGTTGGTAACGAACGAAAGGACCCCTATGAATAAAGATCTGTATCTGGTCCGTCATGGACAGACGATATTCAACCTTAAGCGTATCATTCAGGGGTGGAGTGACTCGCCGCTTACGCAGTTGGGTTGCGACCAGGCGGCGCGCGCCGGCATGTTTTTACGTGCGCGCGGCATTGAGCCCGATCATGCCTACACCTCCACGCTTCACCGCACCGAGCAGACTATCGCCAACTTGTGGCCGGGCTTGGCGTACGAGCGCCTGGACGGTCTGCGCGAGTGGTTCTTTGGCGACTTTGAGGCCGAGCGCGTGATGCTTATGCCCGAGCGCCCGTGGCGAGATTTCTATCGTCAGTTTGGCGGCGAGGGCCAGATGCAGGTGCGTGAGCGCATGGTGGCGACGCTGACCGAGCTTATGCAGCGTCCGGACCATACGTGCGTGCTCGCGGTAAGCCATGGCTCGGCCATCAAGGAGTTTTTGGACCATACCAAGGGCGCGGTGGCCGACGAGCGCGATCGCGTTCCGGGCAATTGCTCGGTGCTGCACTTCGTGTTTGACGATGCGGCCGATACGTTTGAACTGGTCGAAGTCTTTACGCAGGAAGACTACGCGCGCGAGCTGGGGCTTGAACCGCTCGTGGCTACTGCGGGTCCGCAGCGCGGATAACGCGAGCGTGGCGGCACGGGTCGCCGGCATAACTTCTCGACGCAAAAGGGGCGGAGATGCATGTACCTGCTGCATCTCCGCCCCTGTTTGATGAGCTGCCGTTTTTTGTGCTGGGCGGTCTGGTCTTGCTAGAACCGTGCGATCTGGTGGGTGAGCAGACCCGTCGGAACCTGCGGCGCGCCGCCGCTGACCTGCGCGGCGGGGAAGAGCGCAGCTACGGCAAAGTTGAACGGCTCTTTGCCCGTGTAGGTGCCGGTGGAATGTGCATCGTCGGCCAGGAGCTGTGATGCCCCGACTAGTGCGGCAGCGTAGGTAGGGTCGTCGACCAGTGCCGGCTCCGGCGCCTGGTCGAGCATGGCGCGGATGGCCCCGACGGCGTCCTCGCGCTTGACCTCCCACACGCGGTGCGTAATGCCCGCGGGGTCGGTGACGGCGTAGAGCGAGGCGCCCTCTTTGGCAGCGCCCAGGATGATGTCCATGACGGGCGACGCCTCGTAGGCGAGCGACACGGGGCGCGGCTGAACTTTGAGTTCGGCGATCGCGCGCGCGGCGGCCACGTCGGCGCTGGCGTCGCCCTTGCCGCCCGCAAGTACACTCGTCGGGCAGATCGCCACGACACCCGTCACACGTCCCGGCTCGCCCGAGCATTCGTACACGTAATACGCCGCACCCGGGTCCTTGAGCATCAGACCATCGGCAATGGCTTCGCGCAGGGCTTCGTTGTCACTCAGAATACTGCCCATTGCAGGCAGCGCCTCGAGCACGCGGTCCTGAGCCGGGCGGATGCAGGGAAACGGAAGTGCTTTCATGGGCGGTCCTAACGCGCGAGTCGGTTTGTTCGCGGCTTATTATGCCCCAACTTGGCCGCTCGCGTCCCAGAGCACGTTATTGGCGAGCGTGATTAGCACCTGCTGACAACGAACGATATCGGCGTGGGGCACATATTCGTTGGGCTTGTGCGCGAGCGCGAGCGACCCGGGACCGTAGCTCATGCAATTGCGGTTACCTGTCTTGCCGGCAATGACGGCGGTGTCGGTGTAGCCGGTAAAGAAGCCGACGGTCGTGTCCGCGTCCGTCACGTCATCGGCGGCACGCTTGAGCGCTGCTAGAAGGGGAGAGGTCGGATCGCGCTCGATAGCGGGGCGGTCGCCTGCCACGGTATAGCTTCCATGGCAGCCGGGAAGGGCGGCTTCGGCGCCGGCGATGGCCTGCTCTACCATGCGCTTCGCGACGGCCGTATCGGTCGGCGGAGTCAGGCGCATATCGACCCAGACCTTGGCGCGGTCGGGCACGACATAGGGGCGATATCCGCCCTCGATTTGGCCAAACGTGATGGTCGAAGACCCCAGCTCATCGTGCGCGGGCAGCGCCACAAACGCGCGACGGAGCGAACACACGACCTCGGCCATGGCGGCGACGGCATCCGCGCCCTTCCACGGCTGGCTCGCATGCGCCGTCACGCCAGCCATTTCAATCTCGAACCACGTACGCCCCTTGTGCGCCACCTGGATCTGTCCGTCGGTGGGCTCGGTGTCCAGCACCCATTCGCGCGAACCGACCCAGCCGGCATCGATGGCTGCCTCGGAGCCTCGCATAAAGTCTTCCTCGTCGACCGAGCAGATGAGCGAAAAGCCGCGGCGGGGCAGCGCGCCATCCGCCGCCACGCGCTCGAGCGTATGGACCAGTGCGGCAATGGCGCAGGCCAGGCCACCCTTCATGTCGCAGGCGCCACGGCCATAGAGTTTGTCGTTACGCACAACCGTTCCGAGCGGCGGAATGTCCGCGTTCCAGCCATCGCCCAGTGTAACGGTATCCATATGGCAGATGTAGACCAGACGCGGTTCGTCGCTTTGGCCCGGCACGGTGACCATAAGGTTGCGGCGCCCGGGGAGTACTTCGAGCTCTGCAATCTGCACGGCATCGAGTACCGGATGGCTCAGCTGCGCCAACCGTTCCTCAACCAACGCTTTGATATAGCGTTCAATCTCGCCCTCATACGCACCTGGGTCGGAACTGTCGATCCGCACGAGCCCTTGCGTAAGCCGCCAAGCAAAATCAGTATCAACCATAGGCACCTCACAGATAGTTAGGTCAACATACAGATTGTATGCCAAGAAGCGGCTCGGTGCATTTAATGGAGGGCTCACAAAAACGGGGACGCCTCTCGTGCGAAAGGCGCCCCCGCGGGCATTCAATGTCAGCGACGGGCAGGCCACATGGGGAACTGCCCGTCAGGTCAGCCGGCGCTATTTGATCACGCGCACGCGATACATCGACGGAATCTGCTTGAGCGCCTCGATGGTGCTGCTGTCCAGGTGCTCGTCGGTGTCGAACATGGTGTAGGCGTTCTCGCCGGCAGACTCGTTGGTCATACGCTGCACGTTGGCGTTGTCCTTGGCGAGAATGGCCGTGATCTGGCCGATCATGTTGGGCACGTTGGCATGCAGGCAGGCAATGCGGCTTGCGGCGCGCGCCTTGCCCATGCTGCAGGCAGGATAGTTGACGCTGTGCGCGATATTGCCGTTCTCCAGGTAATCCTTGAGCTCGCTGATGGCCATGTCGGCGCAGTTGGCCTCGGCCTCGCCGGTGCCGGCGCCCGAGTGTGTGGTGATAAACGTATTGGGCATCTTGACGGTCTTGGGCGTGGCAAAGTCGCAGCTAAACCAGCTGAGCTTACCCGCACGCAGGGCGGCGTCGACGGCGTCCTCGTCAATGATGGTCTCGCGCGCGTAGTTGATGAGCACGGCGTCCGGGGCCAGCAGGTTGATCTGCTCGGTGCTGATCATGCCGATGGTGTCTGCCTTGCTGGGCACGTGCACGGTGAGGTAGTCGCAGCCGCGGCACAGATCCTCGAGCGTGCCCACGCGCTGCACCTCGCGGCTCAGCACCCACGCGTGCTCGACGGAAATGAACGGATCGTAGCCGTAAACGTCCATGCCCAGATCGACGCAGGCGTTGGCGACCTTGGAGCCCACGTTGCCCAGACCGATGACGCCGATGCGCTTGCCCTTGAGCTCGCGGCCCACAAAGGCCTTCTTGGCCTTCTCGGCATCGACCTGGATCTCGGGGTCGTCGGCGTTGTCGCGCACCCAGTTCATCGACTGCACTACGCCGCGGCTCGAGAGCACCAGCATGCCCAGGACAAGCTCCTTGACGGCGTTGCTGTTGGCGCCGGGGGAGTTAAAGACGACGACGCCCTTCTTGGCGTACTCCTCGACGGGGATGTTGTTGACGCCGGCGCCGCAGCGGGCGATGGCGCGGATGCCCTCGGGCAGCTCGTAGCCGTGCAGGTCGGTCGAGCGCATCAGGATCGCGTCGGCCTCCTCGGCGGTGCTTACAAACTCGTAGCCCTCGCCAAACTCGACTTTGCCGTCTTTAGTGATGTCGTCGATGGTTTTGATCTTGCGCATGGAAAACTCCTTAGCAGGTTTGTCTAAAACAAGTGGTTTGAAGTGGCTGGCCGGCCCGCGGGTTGCGGGCTAGTTAGATCGCGGACTCAAACCATGCTGCGCTTCGAAGTCCTTCATGTACGAGGCCAGCGCCTGCACGTCTTCCATGGTTACGGCGTTGTAGACGCTGGCGCGCATGCCGCCCACCAGACGATGGCCCTTGACGTTTTGAATCTGGTGATCGGCCGCGCCTGCGACAAAGGCCGCGTCAAGCTCGGCGTCGCCGGTGCGGAAGGTGACGTTGGCGATGGAGCGACTGTCGGCCTGCGTGGTGCCATGGAACAGCTCGCTGTGCTCGAGCAGGTCATAGAGCAGGTTGGCCTTGGCCCAGTTGCGCTCGGCCATGGCGGCAAGTCCGCCGGTCTCCTCGACCCAGTGGAATACCTTGCCGCACACGTAGATGCCAAAGGTGTTGGGCGTGTTGAGCATGGAGCCCTTGGCGGCCTGGGTCTTAAGGTCCATGTACTGCGGCGTCTGCGCAAAGGCGGGGCCGTCGGCGATGAGGTCGTCGCGCACGATGACCACGGTCACGCCCGCGGCACCGGCGTTTTTCTGCGCGCCGGCGTAAATGAGCCCGTAGCGCTCAACGTCGAGCGGCTGCGACAGAAAGCAGCTCGAGACATCGGCGACCAGCGGCACGTCGCCACAGTTGGGCAGCTCATGGTACATGGTGCCAAAGATGGTGTTGTTCTGGCAGATGTAGACGTAGTCGAGCCCGTCGCCCGCGGTCTCGGCGGCAATGCGCGCGTTGATGTCGGCCATGGTGGGTATGCGGTCGAAATTGGTGTCCTCGGAACTCGCGAGCAGCACGGCCTCGCCGTACTTGGCGGCTTCTTTGTATGCCTTGTTGGCAAAGTTGCCGGTCACGATGTAGCCGGCGCGGCCGCGGCGCATGAGATTCATGGGGATGCCCGCAAACTGCAGCGTGGCGCCGCCCTGCAAAAACAGGACGCGGTAGTTGTCAGGGATGCTCAGCAGGCGGCGCAGGGTTGCCTCGGCGTCGTCGATGATCTGCTGGTACATGCTAGATCGATGGCTCATCTCGAGCACGGACATGCCGCAACCGCGGTAGTCCATCATCTCGTCGGCGATCTCGGCGAGCACGCTTGTGGGCAGCGCTGCCGGGCCAGCTGAGAAGTTGTGCACACGTGCCATCTTCTAGTTCCCCCTCGTAGTCGTTTGAACGTTCGGGATACTTTAGCACAGTGGAGCGCCAGGCGCGACCGCATCACGGTAAAACTCGACTACGCCGCTATGATTTACAGGATGGTTACATGGGGGAGGGGTGCTTTACTCCTCAGGCAAATCCGAATCTGCGAGCGAAGGCATGAGGTTCTCTAGGCGCTTGATCTCTTCGTCGCAAATTAGCTACCTCCTGGCCGCTACGTTGACAGCGTGGCGATGACGGCTTCGTCGCCGGCGTATATGAGGGTGTTGCCATCGGGGATGATCGTCTGGCCTTCGCGCTTGAGCATCACCACAATAAACGGGTGCTTGCCTTGCGGCACATCGCGCAGGCGCTGGCCGGCCAGGCGACCGTGGGGCGTCACGGTGACCTCGCGCAGCGTAACCTCGGCACGCTCTTCGAACGTTGGGGCGGCCATCACCAGCAGATCACCTTCCTGGATCACGGTGTCGCCATTGGGCAGTACCGGGTGCGCCCCGTCGCGCAGCACCAGGACAACGAGCATATCTGTGGCGCTGCCAATGTCCGCGAGCGAGCGTCCGGCAAACGGATGTCCAGCGCCCACCTTGAGCTTTACAAACGACATGCCGTCCTCGTCGCGGTAGTCGTTAAAGGTGCGGCGCACGTCGCCGGTCGAATCGATCATATCGAGCTTCTTTGCCACCGCCGGCAGCAGCGAGCCCTGCACCACAATGCTCGACACGGCAATCACAAATACCAGGTCAAACAGGTCGTGACCGCCAGGAACGCCGGCCACCACGGCAAAGAGACTAAAGACGACCGAAGCTGCTCCGCGCAGGCCCGCCCAGCTAACGAGCGCGACCTGGCGGGGGTTCGTCTTAAAGGGAGCCAGAAGCACGCTGACGGCGATGGGACGGCTCACGAAGAGCATAAATGCCATGAGCGCCAGGCCCGGCAGCAGCATCTGCGGCAGGCGCGCGGGCGTCACGAGCAGGCCGAGCAAGAAGAAGATCGTCATCTCTGCCATCTCGGTGAGGGTGTCAAAGAAGTGCGCCATCTCGACTTTGCCGGTGATGTCACTGGCGCCCAGCACAATGCCGGTCAGGTATACGGCCAAAAAGCCGTTGCCGCCCAGGTAGCTCGGCAGCGCGTAGGCGACGATGGCCACGGCGAACAAAAAGATGGTCTGCGCGCCCTCGGCCGTTGCGTGCGCGCGTTCAATCAGGCGACCCGCCGCCCAGCCGATGGCAAGGCCCAGGCCCGCGCCCAGGATAATCTGCTTGGCCAGCAGTGTGGGAATGTTGATGTCGCCGCCGGCCGCGAGTGTGGCGAGCACGGCGGTGAGCATGTAGGCGACGGGGTCGTTGGAGCCCGATTCGACCTCGAGCAGCGAGTCGGTGCCGCCCCTCAGCGAAAGGCCGTGCTCGCGCAGCACGCTAAAGACGCTGGCCGCATCGGTGGATGCTACGACCGAGCCCAGCAGTAGACCGCCGATCCAGTCGAAGCCCAGCACAAAGTGGGCGAACACGCCGGTGATGCCGGCAGTGATGACGACGCCGAGCGTGCTCAGCAACACCGCGGGCACGGAGACGGGTTTGGCACGGTCGATATTGGTGTTAAAGCCGCCGTAGAACATGATGAACAGCAGCGCCGTGCTGCAGACGGTTTCGGTAAGCGCAAAGTCGCTAAAGTCGATATGCGCCGGGCCGTTGACGCCCAGCAGCATGCCGAGCGCGATAAAGATGAGCAGGGTGGGGAAGGGGAGTTTTTTGCCGACGGGTTTGATGGTCAGGCACAGAATAATAACGAGGCCGATAAAGAGAAGGATCTGGTTCATGGATGGTGTCCGCTCCTGGGTGGTTGGCGTGGCACGGTCAGTTGTTTGCGGTTATTTGTACCCAAAGATGGTGGGTTTATGGGGTTGGATTGCGGGCGTGCGCGATATCGTCATAGACGGCAGTCGTCTTTGCCTCTGCTCGGAAACCCTTTCCAGCTTTATTGCAACGGAGTACAATGGGTAACGTTTAAGTTCAACTTGAAGTTTTAGTTGCGGTGCCGGGCTTCGGCCGCAATGCAAGGAGAGGCGTACCATGGCGATCTATGTGACATCTGATGCTCACGGGCACGTGCGTGCGCTTGACGAGGCTCTGTCTAAGATCTCGTTGACGTCCGACGACACGCTGTACGTGCTGGGCGACATGATCGATCGCGGGCCCGATCCGGTCGGCGTTATTAAGCTCGTGCGCTCGCTGCTCAACGCCCGCGTGCTCAAGGGCAATCACGAGCAGATCATGCTCGATGCCATCATTGGCCAGGATCCGCTCGATGCCGAGACCTGGGATATCAACGGTGGCTGGACGACGCGCGAGCAGCTCAACGACATGGAATTTGAGGCATACGAGGAGCTCGTGCGATGGATGGCCGCGCTGCCGCTCTACGCGGTGGTCGAGACTGCCGAGCGGCCGTACCTGCTGGTGCACGCCGGCATTCAGACCGAGGCGGCGCGTGCGTTTTTGCTTGAGCATGGTGTCGATTGCGGCGACGGCAGGGGAGCGGTCGATGCCGATCGCGAGCTGCTGCAGCAGATGCTCGCGGTGCAGTCGTCCGATGACCTGCTATGGATTCGTCACGGCTATTGGGATGTGCCGACCGGGCTGCTTTCTGCCGAGGGCAAGGGCCCGGTCGTGGTGAGCGGTCACACGCCCACGGTATCGCTTGGGCGCTATTGCGAGGTTGGCGGCCTGGCAGGGCTCGATGAGGAATCGGGACGCGGGCAGATCGTGCGCTTGGGCGGCGAGGACACTGCCGGTGTGCCCGATCGCATCGACATCGACTGCGCCGCCGCCACCGGCTCCGAGTTCGGCCGCGTGGGCATCCTGCGGCTCGATGATGGGGCGGAGTTCTACGCGAACATCAACCCGGGCGAATAATCGGTGTAAGCGGTAGCTAATTTGGGACGGGGCTTTTTTGACTACTTTTGCCCTTCTGCCCGCTAATTGATTTCTCTGGGACGGGGATTAAATAATCATTTGGCTGCCCGCTGGCTAAGTGAGTAGACTTTTTTGGAAATGCCGAGCACCCAACATATTTGCCTCAATAAAACCGACGCTCCTATAAGTTGTCAAGAGGCAGTTTGCGGGAGCGTTCTCTCCA
>UQXC01000021.1 GCA_900544995.1 uncultured Collinsella sp.
CGGTCGGCGGGGCCATTGTGGCTCTTGACAGCGGATTGGGTCATATGAGCGAAAACGCCCCAGAGCGAGCAAGGTGACGTGAAAGAGGGGGGCATTGACCTTTTGGTCATGCCCGACGATTGAACGTCAGATTGCCGCTCTGGGGCGTTTGCAGCGTCGACTAGTTACGCGGTTTGGTGAAAACCGCGTAACCCTACAGTTGACGTAAGCCCTCTTCCAGGCCGGTCTTGCTGTTGGTCTTCTCGTCGCGCATCTTGATGACGCGGGCGGGGACACCGGCCACGACGGCACCGGCGGGGACGTCCTCGACGCACACGGCGCCGGCGGCAACGACAGCGCCCTTGCCTACGTGCACGCCCTCCAGGACCACGGCGTTGGCGCCGATCATGACATCGTCCTCGATGATGACGGGCGTGGCGCTGGCGGGCTCCACAACGCCTGCCAGCACGGTGCCGGCGCCGATGTGGCAGTTCTTGCCCACGGTGGCGCGGCCGCCCAGCACGGCGCCCATATCAATCATGGAGCCTTCGCCAATGACGGAGCCGATGTTGATGATGGCGCCCATCATGATGACGGCGCGATCGCCGATCTCGACGCGGTCACGGATGATCGCGCCCGGCTCGATGCGGGCGTTGATGCCCTTAAGGTCGAGCATGGGCACGGCAGAGTTGCGGCAGTCATTCTCGACATCGTAGTAGTCGATGGAGTCGGCATTGGCATCGAGGATGGCCTTGAGCTCATCCCAGTCGCCAAAGACGGTCTTGCCGCGACGGCCGCCGTAGACATGTGCGTCGCCCCAGGCAACCTTCATGCCGGGTTTCTCGCGCACGTATAGCTTGACAGGTGTCTTTTTGGGCGCGGTGGCGATGTAGTTGATAATCTCCTGGGCATTCATCTCGGCTGCGTTGCTCATATGCTGTTTCTCCTTTGCGTGGATACGGTTGATAACTGGTTAGGCAAACATGACCTGGTCGAAGGTGTAGAAGCCGGGGTCGCGGGTGACGAGCTTCTGGGCGGCGGCCAGGGCGCCGTTGACGAAGATCTGACGGCTCGTGGCGCGGTGGGTGAGCGTGACCTCCTCGTCCTGGCCAAAGAAACTCACTTCGTGGACGCCGGCGACAGTGCCACCGCGCAGCGAGTGCATGCCGATCTCCTTGGGATCGCGCGCGCCGCACATGCCCTCGCGTCCGTAGACGGGGTGGTAGCCTGTCTCGGGCTCGGCCTCGACTACGGCGTCGAGCAGCAGCTTGGCGGTACCGCTGGGGGCGTCGACCTTTTGGTTATGGTGCGTCTCGACGATTTCGCAGTCAAAGCCGGGCAGCTCGCGTGTAGCCTGCGCTACCAGATGGCGCAGGGCTGCGATACCGATGGAGTAATTGCCCGAGTGCATAACGCGGGTGTTCTGGCCCAGCTCACGCAGGCGGTCCATCTGCTCGGGGGTGTAGCCTGTGGTGCCTGAGACCAATGCCGCGCCCGTGCGCTCGACATAGGCGACGACGGCGTCGAAGGTCGCGACGTTCGAGAAGTCGATAATCACATCGGCAGCCGGTGCGTTCTCGAGCTTGCTCAAATCGAAGCCAATCTGGGTCACGATATCAAAAACGGGCTGCCCAGCGGCATCGACAATGCCTTCGGCGGTAGTGCGGATGAGCGAGCCCATGCGGCCCGTTCCCATAATGACGGTCTTAATCAAGCAGACCAGCTCCCTTCAGGGCATCGGTAAGTGCAGAGCGCGTGTCGTCTGCCATGGGGCACAGCGGCATGCGGTAGTTTGCCTCGATCATACCCATCTGGGCGAGCGCCTCTTTGACGGGGATGGGGTTGACCTCACTAAAGAGGGCATTGATGAGCGGCTGGCCGGCAATTTGGATATCGCGGGCACGCGCCACGTCACCGTCCAAATAGGCGCGGCACATGTCATGCACGAGCTGCGGCTGCACGTCTGCCCACACGCTGATGGTGCCCGAGGCGCCCAGGCTCATGAGCGGCACGGTAAGCGCGTCCTCGCCCGAGTACATGCGGAAGTCGTCTGACAGCAGGTGGGCGATCTTGGCCGCGTAGGCGACGTTGCCCGAGGCCTCCTTAATACCCATGATGTTGGGGTGCGCGGCCAGGCGCTCTACGTTGCGCTCGCTGATACCGCAGCCGCAGCGGCCGGGGATGTTGTACAGGATGCAGGGGATGTCCACGGCATCGGCGACGGTCTTAAAGTGCTGATAGATACCCTCTTCGTTGGACTTGTTGTAGTAGGGGGTAATGAGCAGCAGGCCGTCGGCTCCCAAGCCCTGGTAAGTAAGCGACTTGGTGAGCATGGTCTGCGTGGAGTTGGAGCCCGAGCCGGCAATGACGGGGACGCGTCCTGCAACATGCTTGACCACGGCGGCGACGACGGAGTTGTCCTCGTCGTCGGTCATCGTGGCGCTCTCGCCGGTGGTGCCCAGGGTGAGGATGGCGTCGGTGCCATTTTGCAGGTGGAAATCGATAAGGCGCTCAAGCGCGTCAAAGTCGACACTGCCGTCCTTTTTAAACGGCGTGACAAGGGCGACGATTGAGCCCTCGAGATTGCGGATATCCATGTTCTTCTCCTTCGCTTCCGCGATCTGGACGCGTTTGTTCCATTGGGCGGCGACTGCTAGGCGCTCGTCCTGAGCGCGACGGCGGGCGCTTTCGGCGCGCGATTTGGCCAGCAGCTCGCGGCCGCACGGCAGCACGTCGAGCGTGGCAAAGTAATCGCCCGGGCGCTCGGCGCGGCGAATGAGGTCTGCCGAGCCATCGGGGCGCAGCAGGACCTCGGCGGAGCGCAGGCGGCCGTTGTAGTTGTAGCCCATAGAGTGGCCATGCGCGCCGGTATCGTGGATCACGAGCACATCACCCATGTCGATATGCGGAAGCTCGCGGTCGATGGCGAACTTGTCATTGTTCTCGCACAGATTGCCCGTGATGTCGTACGTGTTCGTGACGGGGGCTGCGGTTTTATCGGGACCGTCTGGCTGACCCATCACCGTAATGTGGTGGTAGGCGCCATACATGGCAGGGCGAATCAAATCGACGGCACTTGCATCGACACCGATATAGTCCTTGTAGATCTTCTTCTCGTGGATGGCCTTGGTGACCAGGCAGCCGTAGGGGCCCATCATAAAGCGGCCCATCTCGGTGCAGATGGCCACATCGCCCATGCCGGCGGGAACCAGAATCTCGTCGTATGCCGCGTGTACTCCCTCGCCGATGGCGTGAATGTCGTTGGCCTGCTGCTCGGGCAGGTAGGGGATGCCGACTCCGCCGGACAGATTGATGAAGGCGACGTGTGCGCCGGTCTCGCGCTCCAAGCGCACGGCGAGCTCAAAGAGGATGCGCGCGAGCTTGGGGTAGTAGTCGTTGGTGACGGTGTTGCTGGCAAGGAATGCGTGGATGCCAAAGTCCTCGGCTCCCTTGGTTTTGAGCATGCGGAACGCCTCGAAGAGTTGTTCGGTGGTCATGCCGTACTTGGAGTCGCCCGGGTTGTCCATGATGCCGTTGGAGAGCTGGAATAGGCCGCCTGGATTAAAGCGGCAACTGACCGTTTTGGGGATGGGCCCCGCAACGCGCTCAAAGAACTCGATGTGGCTGATGTCGTCAAAGTTGACGATGGCACCCAGCTTGTCGGCGAGCTCAAAATCGGCAGCCGGCGTATCGTTGGACGAGAACATGATGTCGTGTCCCGTGATACCCAGCGAGCGGGCGATCATGAGCTCGGTATAGCTCGAGCAATCACAGCCGCAGCCGTATTCGTTGAGAATGGAGATGAGCGCCGGGTTGGGATTGGCCTTGACGGCAAAGTATTCCTTAAAGCCCGGGTTCCATGCAAAGGCGTCGCGCACTTCTTGCATGTTGCGGCGGATGCCCGCCTCGTCGTATAGATGAAACGGCGTGGGGAACTGCTCGACGATATGCTCGAGCGTCTCCTTGTCCACAAACGGCTGCTTGGCCGCATATGCTTCGTTGGGGGTCAATGCCATGTCCCGTAAACCTCGCTATCCAGACGGCGCCATCTGCGCATCGAATCCGCATAGCGTGGACCCAATGTCCGGATAGCGCTCCCGCATTGCTGCAGACAGTCCTGCGGGTGTTTCCCGCAGGCCCACCAGGTTGTTCGTGCCTGAAAAACCCAGTTCGGCGGGTTTCGCCTCCCCGCGGGGTCAAAGCCTGCCGGCTCGCCCGCGGCTCTTCGTGCCCGCGCCTCTATCAAGTGGTAACGACCCTACCACGTTGCACTTTACCAAACAAGAGTATTCGTATATAACGTTTAAAAAATGCAGCAATATGCTGGAAACATGTGTGCCACAATCCTGTATCACAATAAGTTGCAACAGATGTGCCTTACGAAGGGATTCTCTATGACCGAGCTCCAAGAACTCCGTCGCTATCGCCGCGATCTCCATCGCATTCCGGAGCTCGATTTCGATCTTCCTCAAACCATAGCCTATATCGAGGGCGTGCTCGCTTCGCTTGCCTGTGAAGTGACCCATCCCTGCCCCAGCTGTGTTTGTGCTTTCTTCGACGCTGGCACGGGCGCCGCGCATGCCACGGCGATTCGCGCCGATATGGACGCACTGCCCATCGCGGAGGCGACGGGTGCGGCCTTTGCCTCGACGCATCCCGGAAAGATGCACGCTTGCGGACACGATGGACACATGGCCATGGCACTTGCGGCGGCAACCTTTGTCGATTGCACGATTCGTGAGCAGCCAGGTGCCATCAAGCGCAACGTGCTCTTTGTGTTCCAGCCTGCCGAGGAGACGACTGGTGGCGCCAAGACAGTTTGCGAGAGCGGTGTGTTCGAGCGCTACGGGGTCGACCGCATTTTTGGCTTTCACGTGTGGTCCGATCTGACTGCGAACACATTGGCGAGCTGTTCCGGCCCGCTGCTGGCGCGCTCGAGCGAGACACATATCCATATTCACGGTACGAGTATCCATATTGCTAAGACTTATGGTGTGCCGGTTGAGGAGTCGCACGATGCCGCGTTGGCGGCAGCGAAGTTTTTGGTTGCAGAGCGCGAATTGATGGACGAGTTGGGTGCCGATGAACCCTGCATTGCTAAGTTCGGCCTGCTGCAGGCCGGTACGGTTTGCAATGCGGTGGCGGGGGAGGCCCATGTGGCCGGCAGCTTGCGTGTGTTTACGGACGACATGTTCGACCGCGCGCGCGAGGGCGTGCGCCGTGTACTCGACGAGGCATGCGCTGCAACGGGCTGCACGTACGATCTCGACTTTGCCGAGGGCTATCCGCCGGTCGACAACGACCCCGAGCTATTTGCCAATGTCGCGCCTGCCTTGCCCGAGCTACAGCTCGTGGATGAGCCGCTGCTGATCGCCGAGGATTTCGCGTTCTATCAACGCTATCTGCCGGGCGTGTTTTTCCTGCTGGGCACGGGTATGCCAGAGGACCAAGACAACCCGAGTGATTCGGATGGCTGCCCCGCCTATGCCACAAGCGCTCTGCATACCGATAGCATGCTCTTCGACGAGGAAATCCTACTCAAAGGCCTCGATGTCTATAAACGATTGCTTTTGCTTGACTAAGGCGCGAAGGACAATTTGTTCTAGAAAACACGAACAAACGTACGATATAATAGAGATGTAAGTCTATAGAAACGTTTGACGTTACTAACGTAAGGCGATACTATGATTGCATCGTATAAAGATGAGGATACCGAACGCTTTGCCATGGGTGTGCGGGTCAGGAGGTTCGTGCCCTTTGAGCGTGTTGCGTTGAGGAAGATTCGCCAACTGCAGGTTTGCGCTTCGCTTGATGATCTTCGCGTTCCACCGGGCAACCGCCTGGAAGCTTTGAAGGGCGATCGTGCCGGTCAATATAGCATCCGTGTTAACGAGCGCTATCGGGTCTGTTTTGAGTGGAGACAGGAGATGGCTTGGAATGTCGAAATCGTCGATTATCACAAGTGATGAGACTTCGGCCGATTTGCTGTCGCCGGTGACTCCTGGTGAGCTTCTCAAAGAGGAGTTTCTTGTTCCCATGGGCATTTCTCAATATCGCCTTGCGAAAGAGACTGGGATTCCGGCTCAGCGTATCGGGCAGATTGTCTTGGGAAAACGTCGCGTGACGGCCGACACCGACCTCCGTCTTTGCCGTTATTTTGGCCTGACGGATGGTTATTGGCTGCGCGCTCAGGTGGCGTTTGACCTTGAGGCCGAGAAAAGGCGGATCGAACCGGAGCTGAATAAGATCGTTCCTGTCCAGCAGACCGCTGCGTTGTAGTGCTCAAAGATATTGAGGTTGGAGTGACGATGGAACGACGCCGACAGTCTGCCGTTTATAGTCCCGGTGGGTGTGGATGCGGCTTGTTGTTGCTTCCGGTTATTGCTGTGAGCATTGGCGTGATGTTTGCGCTTGCTGGGCTGGCTGCGGCGGCACTCGTACTGTTTATCACTGCCATCGGCGTGACGATTTGGCTCTGCCGCAATCGCGAGCGACGCCGTGCCGGCGGTAAAACCAATGTCGGCTGGGTTGTATTCCTGGTCATTGCGTACCCGCTGAGTGTCAGCTACCTGGTGTTCTTTGTCCTGTTGATGGTCAGTGCCTTTACCGGGGAATCCGTCACGGTGGGTTGATGCGCTGCCGGCAGACGGTCGCGCAAAGTGCGTTTGCTCGGCGTTTGGATAACTGCATTGGCCGTTTACCGCAACCTTAGCTCTCAGCTAATGAATTCAAGTTTAATCCTTCCTACGATGTGCTGTGTGCCGGCACGGTAGCCGGATCGTAGGAAGGATGAATAATGGCAAAAGAGGGAAAGAAGCCGATCGGTAAGATTGTCCTAGGCGTCATCGTGGTGCTGGTTATTGTCGGTGCCGTGGGCTCTATGGGCGGCAACTCAACCGATTCGCCTGCGAGCGATTCGGCAAAACCTGCCGAGACGACACAGCAGGCTGAGGAGCAAAAAGAACCGCAAGAACCGTATACCATTGCTGACGAGGCTGAAGACACTTCCAATCAGTTTGCCTATAAGATCACGGGGACGCTGACCAATAACACGGACAAGGAAAAGAGCTACATTCAGATTGAGTGTGTTCTGTATGATGCTGATGGCAACCAGGTTGGAACGGCTCTTGCAAACACCAATCATCTGAAGGCGGGCGGCTCCTGGAAGTTCGAGGCGCTGGGCACGGTGTCTCCCGATCAGGTCGCCAGTTGGGAGCGTTCGGACGTAAGCGGTTTCTAGCATGTTGTATGCACTGGGGGAGGTGAAGTCGTATGCCCGATAAAAAGCTGACTGACGAGTTACTCAATGAGCTTCTCGACGCGCCAAACATCGATGGCTATATCAAAGAACACGACTTTGCCGCCCCGTCGCTTTCGAACTACCTGAAGCAGCTACTGCAGGAAAAGGGCTTGGAGCGCTCGCGCGTGGTTCGTATGGCCGATCTCAATGAGACCTTTGGCTATCAGATTTTTACCGGTGCGCGGCATCCGAGCCGCAATAAGGTGCTGCAGATTGCCTTTGCGATGGCGCTGACGCTCAAAGAGACTAACCGTGCGCTGACGGCTGCCGGGGTAAGCGTCCTTAACTGCAAGGACCGCCGCGATGCGATTATCATCTTTTGCATCGATCGCGGGTGCAGCCTCCAAAAGGTCAACGAGGAGCTGTATCGCTTTGGCGAGGAGACGGTGAATTAGCGGCTGATATCCGGGCCGGCGGAGCTGCCGAACAACGATGCAAGCGAACGGGGCGCGGATGCCATGAGGTGTCTGCGCCCTGCGCTATGATGGAGCCTATGGATACTCAGACCCCAACATATTCCGATGACGAGCTGACCGCAGCGCTTGCCGAGCGCCTGTCGTCGCTCGATCGCGACGACAGCTATCGCGTGGAGCGTGTACTTAAGCGCTCGTCCGTTGAAACAACTGAGCTCGTGTACTTTGAAGGAACCGGCGGTGGTTCGCTCGGCCCCTTTGTCCGTAAACGCATCGATGCTTCGGCTCAAATCGGCGGGGCATACGAGCGTCTGTTTGCCGCTCAGCGGGCAGGCAGGCGTTTTGAGCACCTGCCCAGAATCGTCGATTGTCGTCGTGTGGGCGACGAGCTCAACGTGGTTATGGAATACATCGAAGGGGAGACACTCGGGGCGCTGGTGGACCGTCTGGGAGCCACCCCCGATTATGCGCGTGAATTGTATCCTGCCCTATGCGATGCCGTGGGCGAGCTCCATGCCGGTTTTGCAATGGTGGGGGAGACGTCGGCGCCGGTGATCCATCGCGACCTCAAGCCGTCGAATATCATCGTGACAGGTGCCAACTATACGCCTGATGACGGCCTGACATTTTCATCGCCGGTGATCATCGACCTGGGGATCGCGCGCGTATGGCGCGATGGCGCCGATGCTGACACCGTCAAGTTTGGCACGCGACCCTATGCGCCGCCCGAGCAGTATGGGTTTGGGCAGACGAGTGTGCGCAGCGATGTCTACGCACTTGGGGCCCTGTTGTTCTTTTGCTTGACGGGAGTCGACCCTAAACCAGGGCTCGACATGCGCGAGCAATGTGAGGCATGCGGCATTCCCACTCCACTTGCCGATGTCGTCTGCATGTCGATGGCGCTCGACCCGGCCAAGCGTTTTGCGAGCGCGGAAGCGTTGGGACGGGCGACGCGCGCGGCATACGATCTAAGTCGCCCCGTGCGGCCTCCTGCGCCTGTGCTTGTCCGTACTCCGGCCTCGGAGACGGTGTTGACGCCCCAAGGGCTCCAGAACCCCACAGGGCTTCCTAGGCCTGCCGCCTCCACTGCATGCGGTCTGTTCTCTCGCGTTCCGGAGTCTCTGGGGCGCATTTGGAATACGCTCGTCTTCTTCTCGCTGCTTGTGTTCTTTGCCGGAAGTCACTTTGCCGTCTTTCACCCCACGGGAGCAAACCAAAGCTACACGACGTGGCTTCTCATAATCGAGTATTTTTTCTTTGTCGATGGCCTTATGGTGCTTATGCATTTTGCGCTGTTCGACAAGCGTCGTCTTCGTCGGCGATTCGCACTGCTCGACAGCTATCGCGGCAAGAAACTCGCGAAACTCTGGCTCAAGGCATTGGGTGTGCTGCTCCTATGCATGATCGTCATAGTCGCGGTTGCCAATGCGACCGGCGTCGTCGATACCTCCGCTACCTAAAAGAAAAGGGCCCCATTGGGGCCCTTTGCAGTTGCACTTAGATGCGGTTCATCTGAGCGGCGACTTTGTTGTACCAGTCCTGCCACGTGGGCGGGCAGTACTTTTTGGCTGCTGCCGGGGTAAGGGTG
The DNA here is from genome assembly GCA_900544995.1 of uncultured Collinsella sp. GTDB lineage: Bacteria > Actinomycetota > Coriobacteriia > Coriobacteriales > Coriobacteriaceae > Collinsella. Next base: position 9,281 of record UQXC01000021.1, read on the forward strand.
GAGCCGTAGTTGGCGCCCAGATAGGCAACGTGAGCGGAGATGCCCTCGCTCCAGCTGCCAAAGCTGCGCCAACCGCCGCCACGGGCACTCCAGCCCCAGGCGTTGTAAGAATTGGCGCAATAAGCGCCCTTGGTGCTCTCGATGCAGGCGATGGCGGGGGACCAACGGGGGTCGACACCGGTATTCCAAGCGGCGACGGCAAAGTTATAGCCCTGGCCTGCCATGGGGGAGCCGGCGAGATAATTGTCGATGCGGCCTGTCCACTCATTAATGAACGAATCGTAATCGGAGCTACCGGTATTGGCGTTGTTCACCGTGGTGTCGATGGTGGTGTTGGTGTTAGTGGCCTGGCTGCTGGAATTGCTGCCGCTTACGCCCTCGCCCGAGAGCTTTTCGGCGGCAGCGGCCTTATCGGCCTCAAGCTTGGCAAGCTCGGCGGCATTTTCCTGCTCGGCTTTTGCCTGTGCCTCGCTGCGGAGCTGCTGGGCCTGCGCCAGCGCATCCTCGGCGTTTTTCTGCTCTGCCTCAAGTTGAGACTTGGCCTGCTGGAGCTCGGCCTTGTTCTGCTCGAGTTCGGTTTGCATATTATTGAGCTCTTCGATCTCGTCGACGCTCGAGCTCGTGATCTGGTTGGTGTATTTGCAGGTCGTGATGAACTCACCCAGGCTCTGCGCGTTGACCAGGAAGCTCACGATGGGATTGGTGCCCTTCTGATACTTGTACAGATCGCGCATGGCGGAGCTTGCCTTGGCCTGCTGCTCGGGAAGCTTGGCCTCGATTTCCTCGATGCTTGCCTCATTGGAGTCAATCTGCTTTTGCAGGTCATCGAGTTTGGTGCGGGCGTCGTTGTAGGCGCTCGTGGCGGCTTCGATCTTCTGCTGGGCTGCGGAAAGCTGGTCCTGCGTTGCCTGCGAGGCGGCATACGCCGCAACGGGGGAGAGCATCGGCGTGGCCGTCAGCGCAACGGCGAGCGCGGCGCTCGTGATGATACGAGCCGGCTTCGACGCAATGAGCGCTGCGGTGCGATGATTCGAATGCTGCATCCAGTCCCTCTGCAATCAATCGTAGGTTATGGTTCGAACGGTATTCTACTACTGCTTTCGACCTCAACTTGAACCTTAAAGGTTCCAAAGGGTCAAGTTGAACTTGAGGCTTTGGCTTTGACCTGCAGTTATGATGAATTGTTGAGAAACCATAGAGTTCAACTTTAACGTTACAGAGCCCTGTTTGAGAGGGGTTTTGGGCTGTAAAAGCCATCTCAACGTGGGGTTTTATAACTACAGCGTGCCCTTCTGGCGAGCCTGCTCAATCTCTTCGAGGGCCTCGGCGGGGGTGAACGAACAGGTGCCGTCGCCGAGCTTGACTACCTGGATATCGTCGCCGGTATGGACCTCTCCGCCCTTTAGTACCACGCCGAAAACGCCCTCGTGGGGAAAGATGCAGTCGCCGGCGAGATAGTAGATGGCGCAGCGTGTGTGGCAGACCTTGCCGATTTGGCTGATTTCGACAAGCACCTCGCTGCCAAGCTTGAGCTGCGTGCCCAAGGGGAGCGAGAGCAGGTTGATGCCCCGGGTTGTGAAGTTCTCTCCAAAGTCACCCTTGCGCACATCGAGTCCGCGGGCCTGCGCCGTCTGGATGGACTCTGCGGCCAAAAAGGAAACCTGACGGTGCCAATGCCCGGCGTGTGCGTCGGAGGCGAGGCCAAATTGCTCTATAACGGTGTCGTGTCCATCGGCGACGGGCGACTTGCGCGTGCCCTTGTGTGCCGACGTGTTGATCGAGACGATGCGGGCGGGTCCGTTGTAGGCGTCGTTTGCCGTGCACAGGGGAGCGGTCGCTTTCGCACGTTCCGCCAGCTCGCGCCTCGCGGCATTGAGGATGGGATTATCGGTCGGATGGTCTTGGGGCACGTGTGCGCCTTTCGCTCGAAGATGTCAATACGCTGAATCCTACAACAACGGTAGGTTCATTGCCCATTGTCATACAACGGTGGGCGCCGTCTTCGTGCTGGACGATTACGTCGATTGCCATAGATACGGTGGAGCTTTGGGCGCCGGCGGCTTGGCACGCTAGAATAAATCAGTTGCGCAAAGACCGCCCGTTGTGTGGGCAGTTCATGATAGGAAGTTTCCATGGCATTGCAATTTACAGAGCGCGAGTTCATTCCCGTGCTGCTTGGTGGCGACATCAACGCCTATTCGGTGGCGCGCGCCTTCTACGAGGAGTACCAGGTCAAGAGTCTGGTCTTTGGCAAGTATCAGACGGGTCCCGCGTACCGCAGCCAGATTATCGACTACACGCCCAACGTGGATATCGACACCATGCCCGTGATGCTCAAAACCGTCAACGGCATTGCCCAATCGCATGCCGACAAGACTATTGTCCTTGTGGGCTGTGGCGACAACTATGTCGCTCTCGTGGCTCAAGCCAAGGATGCTCATGAGCTGGCGGATAACATCGTCGCTCCCTACGCGCCCTACAGCATGCTCGAGCAGTGCCAGAAGAAGGAGATCTTCTACGAGCTGTGCGAGAAGCATGGCGTGCCCTATCCGCACACGTTTACCTTTACCAAGGCGATGCTCAATGTCCAGGGTGAGGCGCCTGCCGAAGTGCTCGACCAGATCGATTTTCCTTACCCGATGATTCTGAAGCCTTCTGACGGCATCATGTGGTGGCAGCATGAGTTCGAGGGCCAGAAGAAGGCCTATGAGATTGCCGACCGCGCCGAGCTGGAACAGGTCATTCGCGATTCGTATGCCAGCGGCTACACCGACGACCTGATCTTGCAGGATCGCGTGCCCGGCAACGACGAGTACATGCGCGTGCTCACCAGCTATTCCGACCGCAACGGTAAGGTCCGCATGATGTGCCTGGGCCATGTGCTGCTCGAGGAGCATCAGCCCCACGGTGTCGGCAACCATGCCTGTATCATTACCGAGCCCAACGACGAGCTCATGGGCGGCGTGCGCAAGTTGCTCGAGGACCTTCACTTTGTGGGCTATTCCAACTTTGACGTAAAGTACGACGAGCGCGATGGCTCGTTTAAGTTCTTCGATTTCAACACGCGCCAGGGCCGCAGCAACTACTACGTTACCAACAGCGGCTTTAACGTTGCCAAGTATGTGGTGGACGAGTATGTGTTCAACCGTCCGTTTGAGCCGGAGTTTGTGACGGCTCAGGACGAGGCCCTGTGGATGGTCGTCCCCATGGGCGTCGTCGACAAGTACGTCAAGGATCCCGAGCTGCGCGCTAAGGTGCATCGCCTGGACAAGGAAGGCAAGGGCGCCGACCCTTCGTTTATGAAGGGCGACTTTGTCTTTAACCGCTGGCTGCGCATGTGGCACACCAAGCTGCGCCACTTTAAGCTGTTCAAGACGTATTACAAGTAGATGAGCGCGGCGCCCGTCCGGTTTGCATCGGGCGGGCGCGGGTATGATACGCGCAATTGCGCAAGCGTCACCAAGGAGGCGGCGATGGAAAAGCTGGGAGTTATCGGCGGCATGGGCGCCGAGGCCACGTCGTATTACTACGACCAGGTGGTGCGTCATACGGCTGCTGCCTGCGATCAGGAACATATCGACATGGTGGTACTCTCCAAGTCGACCATGCCCGACCGCACGCTGGCCATTAAGACCGGCGAGCATGCCAAACTGCTGGCGACCATGAAAGAGTGCGCCCAGGCACTCGAGTCGCTGGGCTGTGCACACATTGCCATTCCCTGCAACACGTCACACTACTTCTATGACCAGATCCAGTCGTTTACGAAGGTGCCGATTATCCACATGCCGCGTGAGTCGGTGCGCTATGCTCTGGCCGGCGCGGTGATGGGGGAGTGCGAGTTCGACCCCAACCTGAGTATGCCGGCCGAGCCGGTGCGCAAGATCGGCATCATGGGCACCGATGGCACCGTGGGCGCGGGCGTCTACGGCCGCGAATGTAAGGCTGCGGGTGTTGAGGTCGTCTATCCCAGCGAGAAACGTCAGAACGATGTGATGTCGCTTATCTACGATGATGTGAAGGCCGGACGTGAGCCCGATATGGATAAGTTCGACCGCGTGATGTGGGAGTTCGCCCGTAGCGGCTGCGACCGCGTCATTCTGGCCTGCACCGAGCTATCGGTGCTACAGAAGTACCGAGAGATGCCCGAGATCACCCTCGACGCCATGGATGTCCTGGTGCGCGAATCCATCATCCGCAGCGGCGCCCCCTACCGCCTCTAGCTTCCGACCCGCTAAAAAAGGGACAGGTTAATTTTGGTAGGTTTTATCTGGTGAAACAGTAAAGGCCTCGACTCGTTTGGTGCGAGCCGAGGCCTTTTGCGTTGGGCGGTTGCTGTCGGTGGTGAACTAGAACAGAAAGCCGATGGCGATGAGGGCGATGCTGACGATGAGCACGGCGATGTCTAGGCCCTTGATGGGGTAGCGCTTGTACGAGCTGGCGCGCGTACGCAGATAGAAGCCGCGCTGTTCTGCCGCCAAGGCTGTGGCATCGGTCTTGCCCACGCTCGAGATGAGCAGCGGCACGCACAGTGGCAGCATGAGCTTAAGCTTCTTGATGGGGTTCTTGGTGTCGTACTCGACGCCGCGTGCGGTCTGCGCTTCCATGATGGCGTTCATCTCCTGACCAAACACCGGCACAAAGCGCAGCGCCGTGGTAAAGGTGAAGGCATAGCGATACGGCACGTGCAGCACCTCGACGCAGGCGTTGGCAAGGTCGTTGAGCTTGGTCACCATGAGCATGAGGATGAGTGGTAACGCCACACCCAGCAGGCGCAGGCAGGCCTTCGATCCTGTGATGAGGCCTGTGTCGGTGATAAAGCCCCACACCACGTTGCCATCGCGCACAAAGGCCAGCTGGAGCACCAGCATGATAAGCGCGAGCGGAATCAGCAACTTGAGCAGCGAGAGCAGACGGTCGACGACGCCGGCATAGGCACCCAGCGCAAGGGTGAGTGCCAAAAAGCCCAACAGCGCCACGTAAGTGTCGGACAAGAAGATGCCGACGATGATGGCGGCGGCGAGGCCCAGTTTGACGACGGGATTCAGGCGATGCAGCAGCGTATCGCCCGGCATGTAGTCGATGACGTTAACCACGGTGGACCATCTCCTTGGTAATTCGAACGACATCGGTGACCTCGCTCACTTGCGCAAAAGCGGGAGAGACGGAAGATGCCAGACGGCGCGAGAGTTCAATAACCTGGGGAGGCTCCACGTAGGCACGCCGCATGAGATCGATGTTCGAGAATAGCTCGTGCGTGCGGCCGCGGTCGAGGATGCGACCGTCGGCCATTACCACAATGCGCTCGGCAAAATCCGAGACGACTTCCATATCGTGGCAGACCATGATAACGGCGCAACCACGCTCGGCCATGGTGCGCACCGTTTCCATGACGGTCATGCACTCGCGGTAATCAAGGCCACTCGTGGGCTCGTCGAGCACGACGATCTTGGGCTCAACCACTACGACGGAGGCAAGCGCCACCATTTGTCGCTGGCCGCGCGAGAGCGAGAAGGGCGCCTCGTCGGCCGGCAAGCCAAAGCGGTCGATGACGAGCTGGGCGCGACGCAGCGCCTCGGCACGGTCGATGCCGGCAAGCTCCAGGCCAAAGGCGACCTCGTCGAGCACGGTGTCCTTGCAGATCTGACGGTCGGGGTTTTGGAAGAGCGTTGCGACCTCGCGGGCAATGCGGCTCGTGGGGACGGTTGCAGTATCTAGTCCCGTGACGCGCACGCTGCCCGAGGCGGGCTTGAGCAGGCCCGTGAGCAGCTTGGTGAGCGTGGTCTTGCCGGCACCGTTCTGGCCGACGATGCCCACGAGCTCGCCAGGATAGAGCGTCAGGCTAAGGTCGTGTACGGCGGCGCCGCTATTGGGATAGGCAAACTCAACATGGTCGAAGGTGAGTACGGGTTCGGCGTCCTTGGCATGAGGACGCAACGACGGTGCATGCGGGGAACCGGCGGGCGCCTGGGCTTCGATAGCCGCGTGTGCGGGGTCGACGATGCCCGAAATCAGGCGCTCGGCCTCATCGACATCCAAGCAGGGGGTACCGCTTACCAGGCCATCGGCCTCGAGGCTATTGAAGATACGCGTGACGCGAGGGCAGTCGACGCCGATGGCACGGAGCTCGTCGGTATGCGCGAAGACCTCGTGTGGCTCGCCTTGCAGCGCGATTTCGCCATGGTTGAGCACGAGCACGCGGTTGCAGTACTCCGAGAGCAGAGCGACCTTTTGCTCAACGACGACGATGGTGATTCCAAGTGTGCGGTTTGCCTCACGCAGCGTCTCGAAGACCAGCGTGGAGCTGGCGGGGTCGAGTGCCGCGGTGGGCTCGTCGAGAACCAAGACGCGCGGACGCATGGCGAGGATGGCGGCGATGGCCACCTTTTGCTTCTGTCCGCCCGAGAGGGTGGCGATCTCGCGGTCGCGCAGGTCGCTGATGCCGACGGTCTCGAGCGTTTCGCTCACGCGCTGCTCGATCTGGTCGTGGGGAACGCCAAAGTTCTCGAGGCCAAAGAGCATCTCGTCCTCGACGACCGAAGCGACCATCTGCGTGTCGATATCCTGCAGCACACTGCCGACGATTTGCGACACGTCGGTGAGCGAGACCTCGCAGGTGTCGTGGCCGTCGACCATGACGGACCCAAAGAACGTGCCGGTGTAGTGGTGGGGCACGGCGCCCGACAGGCAGGCGGCAAGCGTGGACTTGCCGGCGCCCGAGGGCCCGATGATGCCGATGAAATCTCCCTTGTTCACGCTGAGCGAGATGTGGCTGAGCGCCTGCTCGGTCTGCGTGCCATAGGAGAACGAGACATCGTCGACGTTGATGATCGTTTCCATGGATACCTTTCATAGTCATTGGGGACGTTCTTTAATGACTAGTCGTTTAAGAACGTCCCCAAAAGCTAGCCGTTTGGGGACAGTCTTTACCGATGGGGCACTGTGGGTTAGTTGAGCTTCAGGGCCTTCTGGATGGGCAGATAGAGGGCGCCGACCAGAATGGCGTTAAAGACGGCGGTCATGGCGACGACGGGCAGCATGGCGGCGGCGAGCTCGCCGACCACGCCGAGCATGGCCATCTTGATGATCATGAAGATGACGCCGGAGACAAAGGTGGTCAGGAAGGTTGCGACAATGGCGATGGCGGGCTTGACCTGACCGTTCTTGCCAGCGGCGTTGACGATGCCGGCCATGAGCATGGCGGCGATGCCCTCGGCGGCAAAATCGACGAACGGCGAAGTGGTGGTGATCTGGATCACGGCAGCCGAGATGAAGCCAATAACGAGCGCCTGGCCGATGTTGGGGCGAACGACCAGGATGGTGAGGCAGAAGGCCGAGATGATGAACTCGGGGCTGATCATGCCGCCCGAGATGCCCGAGATGGCCTTGCCGACGGTGAAGTTGAGGATGAAGCCGGCAGCGAGCAGGATGGCGAGCAGGACGAGGGCGCGGACATCGAGTTTGCCGCGGTCGGCGGTCTGGACGGTGCGGGGCTGGGCGGTGGCGGTGGTGTTCTGAGACATGGTGAAAATCCTTTCAAAAAGGGGAGTGTAAGAGAAAAACGGAGGCGCGTGATGCGAATGCGATCGGGCTCGAGATAGAAAAAGGCCCCCGGTCGAAACCGGAGGCCTTCCAATCACCTAGAGCACAAAAACAGGCGTGAGGGACTCACTGTCGACCGATCGTATTCGCATCACGCCACCACCAGTTGTTGAGAGACTTCATCGTGTTCTTCATGTTGGTGGCTCCTTTCGTGATGCCGTGGCGCGGTCGCACCTAGTTGCTGTTGCGCTGCACTATAGCACAGCGAAGTGTGTGCGGGGAAATCTTTTTTGAAAAGATTTCAGGCGGGTTTCCCGTCGGTCAAAAGAGCGGGCTGAGCGGGCGAGGCTGCCATTGCTGCCTTGCCCGCTCAGCTAAGACGTTACTCCTTATTGCGACGGTAGAGGAAGTAACCGCCCGCGGAGATGACGGCAACGCCAGCGATGGCGAATGCAGCCACCACGCGGCCATCAAAACGATCACCGGTGGTGGGCAGGCCGCCCTTGGTGTTCGTCTTGTTGGTGGTTACCGTGGTCGTGGTGTCCGACTTGCCAGGCTTCTCGGGCTTGGTGGTGGGCTGCTCGGGCTTAGCGGGCTGCTCGGGGGTACCGGGCTGCTCAGGAGTACCAGGCTGCTCGGGGGTGCCGGGCTGATCCGGGGTGACCGGATCGGTGGCAAGAGCATCCTTGGCGTAGGTGATGGACACCTTGAGGCCGTTGGTCTCGGTGTTCAGGTCGCTTGGGGTGAAGGGCTGGTCGAAGTTTTCGGCCTTCTGATAGGCGCGCATCTCCTGGAGCAGTGCCTTGCACTTCTTGTAGGTGTTCTCGGTAGCAGCCTTGCCGGCCTTGTTGGCCAGGGCAGTGCGGCCCTCGGTGGTCGTCTCGGCCAGCATGGCGGTGTCGACTTCCTTGTTCTGCTCGATGAGCTCGTTCTGGAGCGCATCGAGGTAGGTGCGGACGCTGGTGGCGAATTGTGCGCGGTTCGCGAAGCAAAGCGAGTTGATGTCCATCAGGACGTAGTTAATGGAGTTCTCGGGCTCCTCGTTGTTCACGATGTCCGTCTCGCTGCAGTGACCATAATCAACGGTCTGGTCGCTGAAGTAGGGGCTGACTTCGGTCATCAGAGCGGAGTATAGCGGGATAGCGACGGAGAACTCGGCGCAGGAGAGCATCTCCCACTGGATGGTTGCAACCTCGGGGTCATAGCCCTTTCGAATCTGGAAGAGGTTGGCCTCGGCGTTGCGGTCGGAACCGATGCTGCTGACACCGTCAGTATTGGCATTAAGGCCGGGGACTTTTTCACCGCGGTTGCCGAAGGCGCGAATCAGCTCAAACGTGTTCCAGTCGGACTTGCTGGGCTGGAAGAACAGCGGCTGCATCTCATGAACCATGGCACCGAGCGTGACGTCATTCTTGTCCTTGTCCTTGTCCTTGTCCTTGTCCTTGTCCTTGACGATCTCGTAGTCGGTGCCCTCGGTCAGCGGAGCCATAAAGTAGTCGCGGCCCTGGATATAACGCGCCCAAGAGCCCATGCCCGTATTGTTGATAGATGCACCGTAGGTCTGGGCAACATCGAACTGTCCGTCTTCAAAGTACTTGGCGAAGCCCTTCTCTTCGGGCATAGTCTTGATCTCCTCAGAGTGGAGGCAGTTCTCAGGATCGTCAAGATTGACCTGAAAATTGAGGTTACTTATGTTGGGGTTGACCGAAGCGACGTCGTCGGTCAGCTTCATAGCGATCCACTGGTGGCCGGAAAGCGCGGCGAACAGCCAAGTCTCGGTGTTGTCGGCGATGACAATCTGGTCGTTGGAGCAGACGCCCTGCTCGTCAATCAGACTGCCGATAAGCTCGACGCCCTCGCGGGCCGTTGCGCTCTCGCCCAAGATGACGCCCGCGTAGCTGTACTCGCCGATGCCGGTATTTTTGACCTCGGGATTTGCTTTGTGGGCATGCTTGGTCGTGGGATCCGCTGCCTTGGCATCGTCGTTGTAGGAGGTGCTCAGTGTTGCGGAGCAGGAGACGCCCCTCTCATTGATGCCGGCCTCGGAGTAGGCATCCCAGCGTCCGTCCCACTCAGCAGGATGGTCGCGCACGTAGCTGTAACGATACGTAGTCTTGGTCGAGGTGTAGGAGAATCCGGACTCGTCCGAGCTGTAGGTATGACCAGAGCCATAAGAGGGCTCGATGCCATAGTGTTTGAGGTAACGAGTGCCAATGTCCTCGGTGCGGCCGTAGTACGTATTGCCGTCGGCCGTATAGTTTTTGCCCATGTACATCTGCGTGCAGGCGAGCGCAGATGTCGGCATGGACATGATGGTTGCAGCTCCAAAGGCGAGGCCTATGCCTAGCTTCTTGAGCGCGTTGACGGGGTGAGTTTTCCTCATTTTCCCTCCCAGCGTGCGAAAGCCCTCTGTCGCCAGAGGGCTTCAGCCAATAAAGACACCCCATTAGCGTAACGAACTGGAAACAATATTCATCTATGAAAGACACTTACTCGATAAGCGTGATGAAATATGCGATGAACGGTTAATTGTACTCAGTTTGTAGCTTTACTTTAATAAAGACGCTCTGCAATTACTGTAGCTCAATAAAGCGTCTGGAAATACCGAAATGAAAAATCCCCCGCTGTTTGGCGAATGCATAAACAGCGGGGGAGACGATAATTGGATGAATATCATACCAATGTGGAATTACTTCTTCCGGCGGTGGATCACGTTGATCGCATAGCCGACGAGCATGGCCAGAACAATGACGATAAAGCCGATCAGGGGATTGTCGCTCATGGGGTCCTCCTATTTTCCGAGCGGGGAGAATTCGTCGACGATGAGGTCGAGGCATTGCGGAAGCGCGCGGGCTCCAAAGACGCCCGAATTGCTGGAGATAATCTCGCCATCGAACTGCATGCCCAGCGACGGAGTGCAGGTGATCTTGGCTTCCTTGGTCTGGATGATCTTGAACTGCGGGCGGCCGAGTACCTTGCCGGCGGGGTCGAGTGCGGCGGTGATCACAGTCGGTAGAAGCTGCACAGTTTTTACGGGTTCGATGACCGCAATGTCGACCATGCCATCGTTCATACGGCAGTCGGGGAACAGGTTGATGTCGTTTTGGATGACCGAGGTGTTGCCGGCCATGCAGCAGATGCCGTCGAGCTCCTCGACAATGCCGTCATGCTCAATCGTAAAGTGCGCCACCGTGGGGTTGGGCGTGGCGAGCGCAGACAGGAAGTAGGCGATCTCGCCGATGTCGTTTTTGCTGGGGGCGGCCTTCATCATGATCTCGGCATCGTAGCCCGAGCCGGCGATGATGATGAAACCATGGCGCTTCTCGTTGCCGTCCTCGTCGAGCCAAAAGAGCTCGCCCATGTCCGCTTTGACGGTACGGCCGTCGCGGCAGGCCTTGGCAAGCGCCGCCGCCTCGGGGGCATTGCCGATGTTGTTAAAGAACAGGCAGGCCGTGCCAGAGGGGAAGACGAGTGTGGGGACGCCGCATCCGCGCATCTGGTCGAGCACGTTGGAGACGGTGCCGTCGCCGCCCGAGACCACCACGCGATCGAACTCGCGGACATCTGCCACGGCGTCTTCGGGCTCCATGCCGTCGCCGATAAAGCGCATCACGACCTCGTCGCCGCCCTGCGAGAGGGCGTGCGTGAATGCGAAGATTTCATCTGAGCTGGGGCCCGATGCCGGGTTGTGGATGATAAGGCAGCGCATACTTACGTTCCCGTTCTGTGACTAACCGAGTATAGTTGTAAGGCAATGCCGATATCCTACCCGTGTTTTTCGGGCCTAACCTTATTCGATGGGTTGATATGTACATTTCCACACATCAGGCTCTACTCGACTTTTGCCAGCGCGCCCGCGAGTTCGACGCGATTGCCGTCGATACCGAGTTTTTGCGCGAGCGCACGTTTCATCCGCGTCTGTGCCTGGTCCAGATTGCCACCCCCGCCGAGAGTGTCGCGGTCGATCCGTTAGTGATTGACGACCTGTCGCCGCTCGCCGAGCTTATGGCCGACGAGGGCGTGGTCAAGGTATTTCACGCTTGCTCGCAGGACATGGAGGTCATGCTCCATACCGTGGGTGCGTTGCCTCGTCCTATTTTTGATACGCAGGTGGCCGCCGCCTTTTTGGGCGAACGTCAGCAGATTTCGTATGGCGCGCTCGTGCAGACGTTCTGCGGCGTATCGCTGCCCAAGACCGAATCGCTGACCGACTGGTCGCGCCGCCCGCTGACCGACAAGCAGATTGAGTACGCGATCGATGACGTCAAGTACCTGATCGTCGCCTATACCGAGATGATGAGCCGCCTGCGCGAGCTGGGCCGTGTGGATTGGGTGCTCGACGAGTTGCGTCCTCTGGCAGACGAGTCGCACTACCGCGCCGACCGCCATGAGGCATTCCGCAAGGTCAAGCGCATCAACTCGTGCAGCCGCCATCAGCTGGGCATTGCGCGCGAGCTTGCCGCCTGGCGTGAGGACCGCGCCGAGCGGCGCAACATCCCGCGCAAGTGGGTCATGTCCGACGATACGCTGCTGGCGCTCGTCAAGCGCAATCCCGTGCGTGTTGAGGAGTTCCGTAGCATCCGCGGTACCGATCAGCTGGGGGAGCGCGACGTGGACGGCGCGCTCATGGCCATCAAGCGCGGTGCGAGCTGTCCGCACGATCGCCTGCCGCTCTTGGTGCGCGGACATCGTCAGATTTCGCCGGAGCTGGAGAGCGTGACTGACCTTATGTATGCGCTTATCCGCCTGGTTGCCGAGCGCTCTGGCGTTGCGACCTCGGTCATTGCCTCGCGCGATGACCTGGCCGACTACATTGAGCATCCTGAACAAAGTCGCTTGCGCGAAGGCTGGCGTTTTGAGCTTGTGGGCTCGCGCCTGGACGATCTGCTTTCCGGCAATATGGGACTCACCGTGAAGGACGGAAAGATCGAACTTTTATAGTTTCGCGGTTTAGCCAGGCGCTGCAAACGTTCTAGAGCGGTAATGCCGAAACATCGATGCTGACTTGCTGGTCAGTCGAATGGGTAGAATGCCTCCAACGTGTAACTCGATTCGGAGGAATTCGCATGCCCTATTACTATGGATACGGCTTTGGTATTGACCCGCTGTACCTGCTGGTTGTCCTTGTTTGCACAGTGCTCGGTCTTGCCGCGCAGAGCTATATCAACTCGACGTACAAGACCTGGTCTAAGGTTCGCTCGGACGGTGACACGGGTGCTACGGTCGCGCGCCGCATGCTCGACGCCAATGGTTGTAGCGCCGTGGGCATCAAGGGCGTCGCTGGCGAGCTCACCGACCACTACAACCCGCAGGATAACAACCTGTATCTGTCGGATGCCAACCGTTCGGGCGGGTCGGTCGCAAGCGTTGCCGTCGCCTGCCACGAGGCGGGCCATGCCGCCCAGCGTCAAAGTGGTTATGCCATGATGAAGGTGCGTACCGCTTTGGTCCCCGTCGTCAACTTTACCCAAAACACCTGGACGATCGTGCTGCTCATGGGCCTGTTCATGAACATCGCGGGGCTCACGACCCTCGCGCTGGTCTTCTTCTCGTTTAGCGTGCTGTTCCAGCTGGTTACGCTGCCGGTCGAGATCGATGCCAGTCGCCGCGCCGTGGCGTATATCGAGCAGTCGGGCATGAGTTCCAAGCAGGTCAACGGCGCCAAGAAGGTGCTGACGGCAGCCGCGCTTACCTATGTGGCCGCAGCGCTCACTTCGATCATTCAGCTGCTCTACCTTATGGCCCGCTACAACAGAAACTCCAACCGATAACAAATTGGCTTGACAGGCGCCGCGGGGATTCGTGTCCTCGCGGCGCTGTACTATGTGTTGGACTTAAATTTGCACGGGGCCGGAGCCTCTGTGCGCGATAACGAAAGGAGGCTGCGTGGCAGGCTGGAACCTAACCGGCAATGCCGTTTCCGCCGAGTTCGACGGATCGGACGAGCAGGAGCGCAAAGAGCTCAGCGTGAGCCAAGCGGTGGAGATCGCCGCCGGCGCGCTCGATGCCATTCCGCAGCTGAGCGTTTTGGGTGAGGTCACGGGTTTTCGTGGTCCCAATGCCCGAAGCGGCCACTGCTACTTTCAGATCAAGGACGACTCGGCGGCCGTCGACTGCATCATCTGGAAGGGCGCCTACCTTAAGCGCACCTTCGATCTGCGCGACGGCATGCAGGTGAGCTTTAAGGGCAGCTTCAATCTCTACAAGCCCACGGGTCGTATGAGCTTCGTCGCCCGCTCGTTCTCGCTGGCGGGGGAGGGCCTGCTGCGTCAACAGGTGGCTCAGTTGGCCGAAAAGCTGCGTCGCGAGGGCCTGATGGACGAGGCGCGCAAACGTCACATTCCGGTGTTTTGCTCGCGTGTGGCGGTCGTCACCTCGCTTTCGGGCGCCGTGATCGACGACGTCAAGCGTACGCTGCGCCGTCGCAACCCGCTCGTCGAGCTTGTCTGCGTGGGCGCAAAGGTCCAGGGCGAGGGTGCGCCGGCAGAGCTTATTGAAGGCTTGCGCCGCGCCGCTGCCATTACGCCGGCGCCCGATTGCATTTTGCTCGTGCGTGGCGGCGGTTCCTTCGAGGACCTCATGACCTTTAACGACGAGGAGCTTGCCCGTGCGGTGGCAGCCTGTCCCGTGCCTGTGGTGACCGGCATTGGCCATGAGCCCGATACCTCGATCTGCGACATGGTGAGCGACCGTCGCGCCTCCACGCCCACGGCGGCGGCCGAATCGGTGGCGCCGGCTATGACGGAGTTGGCCGACGTGCTCGAGACGCGCCATCAGCGTCTGGGCGCCGCGATGGGATCGATGATTGGGTCGAATCAGGTTGATTTGGAGATGCTCGATCAGCGCGGTCGCCGTGCCTGGGATGCCTATACGGCTCGCTTGGGCGATGCCCTCGATGCCGCCGCATGCCGCCCGTGCCTCAACGATCCAACGTTTATGGTCGAGCGTCGCGAGTCTGAGCTTGCGCTGACTGCCGATCGACTGTCGGGCGCCATAACGCGTTCGGTTGGGGCCTTCCGCTCCAACTTCGAGCGTCTGCCCGAGCGCTTGATCGCAAGCACCTCGGGGCTCGATGGCAAGCGCCATACGCTCACGCTTGCGAGTTCCCGTCTGGAGCATCAGGGGCGTACGATGCTCAGCAAACCCGCGTCCGACCTTGGCCGAGCCGCCGCTTCGCTCGATGCCCTGTCGCCGCTCAAGGTGCTTGCCCGCGGCTATTCCATCGCGTACAGCGATGATGGGGTGGCTACGAGCGCCAAGACCTTTAAGCCCGGCGATGCCATCCGCGTGCGCATGGCAGACGGCAACGTGGCGGCAACGGTCGATACGGTCGAGTAAACCGCGTTTCATAGCGATAAACCTTTAGGAAAGGAAACAGATATGGCAGAGAAGACCCCGGTCGAGCAGCTTACGTACAAGCAGGCCTCGCAGGAGTTGGAGCTCATCATCCGCAGCCTGGAGTCGGGCGATATGGAGCTCGAGGAGTCGCTCGAGAGCTATACCCGCGGCGTCGAGCTCCTCAAGAGCCTGCGTACTCGCTTGTCCGATGCCGAGCAGAAGGTCTCGGTGCTCCTTAAGGACGTCGACGGCAACGACGTGCTCGCCGACGGCGAGGCCGCCAACACCGATGACAACCTCTCGTTCTAACCATCTCGACCAAATATAATTACCTTGGTCTGCAAGAAAGGAACCAGCTATGTGTGATTGCATCTTCTGCAAAATCGCCAACCACGAGATCCCCTCGACCGTTGTCTATGAGGACGACCAAGTCATCGCCTTCGACGACCTCAATCCCCAGGCGCCGGTCCACACGCTCGTGATCCCCAAGAAGCACTACAGCGACATCGCCGACAACGTACCTGCCGAGACCATGGGCGCCATGGCTCACGCCATCCAGGAGGTCGCCAAGGCCAAGGGCCTGGAGGACGGCTTCCGCGTCATCTCCAACAAGGGCGTCAACGCCGGCCAGACCGTCATGCACTTCCACATGCACGTCCTCGGCGGCAAGAACCTGGGCGAGAACCTCATCTGAGGACGCACAGCCCGTCGCCTTGGCTGCCTTTGGAGTAACCTATGCAGCTTTCTCAACTCGAATACCTTCAAGCGGTAGCGAACTACGGCGGCGTGCGCAAAGCGGCTCGCGCCGTTCACGTGAGCCCACAGGCCGTTTCGTCGGCAATCAAAAAGTTGGAATCTGAGTATCAGATTGTTTTGCTCGACCGATCGGCGGGGGAGGCTGTTTTGTCTCCGGCGGGCAGAGAATTTGCGCGTCGTGCACGCGTGATCCTGGCACAAGTCGACGATCTCAAAAAGTACGCTCAATCGGGGAACGGCGGCGTTTCGCCCGACGGCCACTTCCGTCTTTACGCCCCCTGTCTTCACGGGCGGGGGCGTCTTTTTTCCGAAAACTGGTACGACTCGTTTGAAAGCTTGCACCCCCAGATTCACCTTGATGTTTGGCATCAGCCAACGGCCACATGCTTTGAATCACTTGTGCTTGGCATTTCGGATGCGGCCATCTCATTTGAGGAACCAAGGGATAGTGTCCTTTCTTCGAAATACTTGGGTGAAAAGGAGCTCAAGGTTCTTTCGTGTCCAGCGGGTCATCAATCTGTGGGTGCTATGACCGTTCGCGAGTTGCTGGGCGGCAGGCTGGCTGTTCCCATTAATTTGTCACCCTGTCTCAATGCAATCAACCAATGTCCCGAGGCTCAGCTGGTTAATTTCCGCTTCCGCGACGTCGAATACGAAAACAGGGCGCAGACTGAGTTTCTTCAAGCCGGGGGATTGATATTGAGTTTTTCTGGCTCTTCTCTCGCAACAGATGGACTGGAAGTGAGCGAGTGCTCCATTGAAGGCTCGCATGACGTGGCCTTGCCCATCTATTTTTGCTATCGACAAAATGCCTGGACCGATCGACACCAGACGGTATTTCTTCACCTATTGCGTCATCTCGCTTCGTGAGGCCATTTGGCCTCGTGGCGTCAAGTGAATGTTGACGCCTTGTAACACATGACTGACGGCTTTGCCCTCATGCTTTTCCAAGATTTCGGGTTGGGCTATTGGCTCTTGGAGGGCGGAGCATGAAAAACCGTACGGTTTTGCTTTATATGACATTCGTTTTTCTGTCGAACTTCAGCACCATTTTGTATTTTCTGACGGTTTACCTTGAATTCGTCGGATTCTCGATGGTAGCGATTTCTAGCATGATGATTGCATACCAAGTGAGTAAGTTCATTCTTGAGGTTCCTACTGGTTATATTGCTGACAGGTTTGGACGAAAGACAAGCGGTCTCGTTGGCGTCGTGGGAATGCTTGGATACTACGCCGCCCTACTTTTCGCCCGTTCTCCTCTGCTTTTAATCGGCGCGTTTGCTCTCAAAGGATTTGCAGTTGCATGTGTGAGCGGATCCATAGAAGCGATCTACATTGACAGCGTCTCTCAGGACCAGCTCGTAAGACTTAATGTCGTTGAGCGATTTGTTTTCTATGCCTCTTATGCCATCTCCGCTTGCGTGGGCGGTTTCATTTCGTCTGTCGGTGCATATCTCATTGGTCTTTCGGCAGATATCATCGCAATGGTGTTGACGTTGGTTGTCGTTGCCTGCATTCCTGAGATGCGAAGAGGGGACACTGCAACGACACCTAAGCGTGGAATTAGCCCGAAGATGATCGGTGCCGCTATTGCGCGTAACGGCATTCTTCGTTCAGCGTTCATCATGGACTGCTCTCAGGCATTTGCTTTTGTCGCCCTGGAAGACTTTTTCTCACTGCTGCTTGCGGGTCGCGGAATGAATGCCGTCGCTTCGGGTGTGACCATTGCGGTCCAGCTCCTTGCCTCGGCTTCCATGGGGCTTATTGTGCCGAGTGTGATTGCTCATGTCGACAAGGGCCGTTTTGCGCGTATTTGCGGCATCGTGCGCCTTTTCCTGACTGCTCTGTTTTTGATTCCCTTTACTCCGGTCTATTTGCTGCCCGTGTTCTATGTACTGCAGACGGTTGCTTACTCGTTATTTGCTCCAATTAAATACTCAATTTTTCAAAATGCTGTCGATTCTTCGATGCGCTGTTCACTGATTTCGGTCCAAAGCCAGATGGTGGCGGTGGGTGCCATCCTTTTCTATCTGTTCAATGCTGCGTTGAGCAGCATCGCGGGTATTCGAGTCATATTGCTTGTAGCGCTCGGGATATCTTCTTTGGTGTATATCCCCGCGCTATTACGTCTTACAAGTCAAAGGCCGTGAGTATTTGGGCACCGATAACTTATATATCAACGCAATAAACCCGAGCGCGAGAGCGTTTGGGTTTATTATTGAAGCGTATGTAACCTGGCGGCGCCACACCGCCTGTTAGTAGGGAGACACATGAACGTTCTGGTCGTCAACGCAGGATCTTCGACCCTTAAGTATCAGGTCATCGATACCAAGTCCCACAAGGTGTCCGCAAAGGGCTCCTGCGAGCGCGTCTGCTTTACCGGCGGTACCTTCACCCACGCTGCCAACGGTTCCAAGAAGGTGACCGAGAACATCGAGTTCCCCGACCACAAGGTCGCCATCGAGGTCGTCCTGAAGGACCTCGAGGCCAACGGCGTCAAGATCGAGGGCATTGGCCACCGTATCGTTCAGGGCGGCTGGTACTTTGGCGATTCCTCCCTCGTCGACGAGGACGTTCTCGCCAAGATCCGCGAGGTCGCCCCGCTGGCGCCGCTGCACAACAACCCCGAGGCCAACGTTATCGAGTTCTGCCTGGAGCAGTATCCCGACCTGCCCAACGTCACGGTCTATGACACCGCTTTCCACTTCAACATGCCCGAGGTCGCCAAGACCTACGCCCTTCCCAAGGATGTTTGCGACAAGCTGCACATCCGTAAGTACGGCGCCCACGGCACCAGCTATCGTTACATCTCCAAGAAGGTCGCCGAGATGACCAACGGCGAGGCCCGCAAGGTTGTCGTGTGCCACATCGGCTCCGGTGCCTCCCTGTGCGCCATCGAGGACGGCAAGTGCATGGATACCACCATGGGCCTCACCCCGCTCGACGGCGTCATGATGGGCACCCGCTGCGGCTCCATCGACCCGGCTACCGTGTGCTACCTGCAGCGCGAGGGCGGCTACACCTTCGACGAGGTCGACGAGATGATGAACAAGAAGTCCGGCCTTTTGGCTGTGACCGGTGGCAAGACCAACGACTGCCGCAACGTCGAGGAGCTTGCCGCCGCTGGCGACCCCGAGGCTCAGCTCGCCTTCGACATGTTCGTCTACAAGATTGCCGCCAAGGCTGCCGAGATGGCCACTTCCATGTGCGGCATGGACACGCTGGTCTTCACCGCCGGCATCGGTGAGCACGCTCCGGCCGTTCGCGCCGGCGTTGCCGACCGTCTGGCCTTTATGGGCGTCAAGATGGACCATGCCCGTAACGCCCTGCGTGGCGACGGCGCTTGGTGCCTGTCTGCCAAGGATTCCAAGGTCAAGATCTTCGTCATCCCCACGGACGAGGAGTTCATGATCGCTTCCGACGTCGAGCGCATTGTCAACGGCAAGTAATTGCAAGAGGGGAGGGGCTGGACGACCAAGTGCCGTTCGGCCCCTCTTTTGCGCTCGTCGGGCGACATTCTGATAGCTATTTATCAAGATATGATAACTTCTTATTAACATACGGCCACCTTAAGGGGTCTGCGCCGACCGTATCGCACTGCAAAGGAGTCTCATGAACGTACTTGTTGTCAACGCCGGCAGCTCGAGTCTCAAATACCAGCTTTTGGATACCGATACCCGCGAGGTTTTCGCCAAGGGCAACTGCGAACGTATCGGTTCGGACATGGGCATCTTTGGCCACTCCGAGAACGGTGGCGTCAAGCAAACCGAGGAGGTCCCCTTCCCGGATCACCGTTCGGCTATCGCGCGTGTGCTCGAGGAGCTCGAGAAGACCGACTTTACGATCGATGGCATTGGACATCGCATCGTTCAGGGCGGCTGGCACTTCGATGATTCCGCGGTCGTCGACGACGAGGTCATGGCTAAGATTCTCGAGGTAGCCCCCTTGGCTCCGCTGCACAACTACGGCGAGGCCGCGGCGATTGAGTATTGTCGCGAGAAGTATCCGGAGCTGCCCAACGTGGCCGTCTTCGACACCTCGTTCCACATGACCATGCCCGAGGTTGCCTACACCTACGCCCTGCCCAAGGACGTGTGCGACAAGTATCACGTGCGCAAGTACGGAGCCCACGGTACGAGCCACCGCTATG
Source organism: uncultured Collinsella sp. (assembly GCA_900544995.1). Lineage (GTDB taxonomy): Bacteria > Actinomycetota > Coriobacteriia > Coriobacteriales > Coriobacteriaceae > Collinsella. The sequence goes on from UQXC01000021.1 coordinate 29,064, forward strand.
AGTGGATGATGGCCAAGGAGATCCTGGGCTCGTGCTGCCACCGTCTGCTTTCGTGCCATCTGGGCAATGGCGCTTCGCTCGCCGCCATCGAGGACGGCGTGTGCCGCGACACCACGATGGGTCTCACACCGCTCGACGGCCTGATGATGGGAACCCGCTGCGGCTCTATCGACCCGGCTACCGTGTGCTACCTGCAGCGCGAGGGCGGCTACAGCTACCAGGAAGTCGATGACATGATGAACAAGCAGTCTGGCCTGCTTGCTATCTCGGGTATCTCCAACGATGCCCGCGACATCCGCACGCGCGCTTCCGAGGGAGATGAGCGCTGCCTGCTCGCCTTCGATATGTTCGCCTACAAGGCCATGCAGCAGGCCGGCTCCATGATCGCTTCCATGGCGGGCGTGGATACCATCACCTTTACCGCCGGCATCGGCGAGAACGACTGGTCGATCCGCAAGGCCTTCTGCGACTGCTTTGAGTGGCTGGGCGTGCGCATCGACAACAACAAGAACCGCGAGGCCGTGGGCAACGGGCCGCAGGTCATCAGCGCCGCCGGTTCCGCCGTCACGGTCATGGTCATCCCCACCGACGAGGAATACATGATCGCCCACGACGTCGAGCGTCTGACCAAGAACAACTAACGCGCCCGTTTGCATGTAAACGAAAGGCCTCCAGAGCAACAGCTCCGGAGGCCTTTTTACTAGCAGGCGGACAGCGGAAACTCCATCCCATTTCGAGCGTAAATTCTGGGACACGTTTTCCGGTGGGTCAGACATCGAACCGCAGCTAACATTTCGATCCCAAAGTGATCGCCACCAGCAACGCCTGCGCTCCCAGCAACGGCACCCATCCATTCAGATTCTCAGCTCCAGCCCGTAGCCAAGCCGCCGTCCACTCCAGATTCCCTGAATGCTACGTGGCGGTAGAAGGCCGTACGGGCTAACCCCTGAAAACATTCCGCACTGATATTTTCTGTATTGAAGACGTCGATGATGCACCCGTAT
>UQXC01000022.1 GCA_900544995.1 uncultured Collinsella sp.
AAAACGTAGTGGTGTGCGGTGGAAATGAGGGCGGGGGTCGTTATCCATAATTACGAAGAGGCTTGCGCATTCATCGAGGCCGGCGCCAGCGCGTTGGGTGCCTCGGCGGGCATCGCGATCGTCGACGGCGCACCGACGGATGAGCGTCGCTAGCAGACGTATTTGACCTGAGCGATAAAGCTTCACGACTACGCGCCGTTCATGTTCGAGACAATTTGACTTTTTGCCCGTTGTAAACGGAGTCGCGATGGGTGTTCTGTATGATGGCTCAGACAAGGTTGTTCAATGACAGGGAGGCATATATGGCAATCAAAGCCATCGCGATGGATATCGACGGTACGCTCACCAACGACCAAAAGGTCATCAGCCCGCGCACGCGCGAAAAGCTGCTCGCGGCGCAGGAGTCGGGCATTAAGCTCATTTTGGCTTCGGGCCGTCCCGCATGGGGACTACATGCTCTGGCGCAGGAGCTCGACCTTCAAAACCATGACGGTCTGCTAGTCGCTTTCAATGGCGCGCATGTGGTCGACGCTCAGACCGATGAGGTTCTTTTTGACCAGGCCATGCCGGCTGACGAGCTGCACCGTCTGATTGATCACCTGCGTAATTTTGACGTGATCCCTATGATTTCGCTTGGTCGCGATCTGCACGTCGAGGATTCGTACCGCTGCATGATCACGCTGCCGGATGGCTCGCAGAAAAACATTGTCAAATACGAGCGCGATGCCTGCGACCTTAAGATCCGCGAGGTCGAGAGCTTGCATGAGGTCGTGGACACTTATCCCGTAGACAAGCTGCTGACGGCAGGCGACCCGGCATACCTGCAGGCGCATTACGAGGAGATGTATGCGCCCTTTAAGCAGACGCTTTCGGGCATGTTTACGGCCGACTGGTACTTTGAGTACACGGCGCCCGGTATCGACAAGGCTCGTGCGCTCGAGGGTGCCCTGCCCAAGCTCGGCATCGATGCCAGTGAGGTTGTATCGTTTGGCGACGGCCAGAACGACAAGTCCATGATTGAGTGGGCGGGTACCGGTGTTGCCATGGGTAACGCCGTCGATGAGGTTAAGGCGGTAGCCCAGATGGTGACCGCCAATAACAACGAAGACGGTATTGCGGTGGCGCTGGATAAGCTGCTGGGCTAGAATCGCCGATAATGCATGGTTCGGGCGCCTGCTTACAGGCGCCCTTTTGTTAGGGAGGGTGCCGTGTCCGCATTTCCGTTCGACGCCGTTATCTTTGACATGGACGGTGTCATTGTCGATACCGAGTATTACTACCTGGGCGAGACTGCCGCGTTTGCCAAGGAGCTTGGGCTTAATCTGACTCAAGAGGAGTTGAATGGGCAGGTCGGTACCTCGCATCAGTTCTTCCTGCATATGCTGGTCGATTGGTTTGAGCGCGCCGGTAAGGGGCATTTCACTGGGGAGGAAGCGTTGGCCCGTTGGGACGAATGGGCCCATAAGCGTCCGCGCGACTATCAGACTTTGATTAACCCAGGCGCCGTGGATACGATTCGAGAGCTGCCGCGCCGCGGCGTTCGCGTGGCGCTTGCCAGCTCGTCTCCCATGGATAGCATCGAAGAAGTGCTCAACGCATGCGGGCTGTCGGATGCCTTTGAGTATGTGGTGAGCGGCGAGCAGTTTAAGGAGAGCAAGCCCGAGCCCGACATCTACCTGCATGCGCTGGACCTGCTGGGGCTGCCCGCGAATCGCTGCTGCTGCGTTGAGGATTCGGTGCCTGGCATCACCGCTGGCAAGCGAGCCGGCCTGACAGTCATTGCCAAGCGCGAGGAGCGCTTTGGCTTTAGCCAGGATGCCGCGGACAAGATTATCGACCAGCTGCCGGAGCTGCTCACGTTTTCTTAGGAGCGCGGTAGTTGCGCGTTTTTCGGGTCAGATGAGTAAATACCCGACATTTTGGTGCGGCAGCAAGCATACTTTATGCTAATGCGGGCTTAAGGACTTGTTGAATGCCCTTAAGCCCGTTTTAGACTTAATTGTGCTTGGAGAGGGTATATGCCACCGACTGAAGGGCTAACTGACGGTAAAGCAGCGATACCGCTGTACCAACAGGTTATTGATATCATCAAAAACGAAATCAACTCCGGCGCCTACAAGTCAGGCGCGCGGATACCCAACGAATTCGAATTGGCTGAGAGCTATAAAGTTGGCCGCGTTACCGTGCGACGCGCTATTGAGGAGCTCGTCCAGCAGGGCTATCTAACGAAGCGGCAGGGGAAAGGCACGTTTGTCAATGCCCCCAAGCTTAAGCGCAAGATTCGCCAGAAGGATGACGTCCAGAGTTTTTCGGACGCATGCCGCGTTAACGGAATGGAGCCGGGGGCGTGCGTCATTTCGAGAAAGATACTGCCGGCGGATTCCACCGAAGCGCAGTTCTTTGGTGTTCCCGTTGGAACTGACTTGATTTGCGTTGAGCGCGTGCGCACTGCCGATGGCGTCCCTGTCATGCTCGAGAACAACATATATGTTTACGAGGACAACGCCTATCTATCAACGGCACCTCTATCTAACCAATCCATTTTTGAGTTCGTGCGCAACCGGACGGGCCGCACGCCCGCGTTTACCGACCCGTGCACGCTCGAGATCGCGTGCGCGTCGCCCGAGGTCGCTCGACTGTTGGCGGTTCCCGTTGGCGAACCCTTGTTTTATATGGAAGCCTTCTTTTTCGATGAGCAGCGGCGGCCGTTTATCATCGGTCGTCAGCGGATCGTTGGGTCTCGCTACGTTTTTGACATCTAGGACATTGCGAATGGAAGCGCCCGGTGGATCATCTCACCGGGCGCTTCCATACCGTTCACGGCGCGAACGCAACCGTTCAACCGCGTTGCGGCAATCAGTTTGAAATTATCTTGATGAAGGAAAAAGCTGCTGGTAATCTATGGGACGTCATAGAACGTTTGCATTGTGCAAATGTTGAAGCGAGATGCGATGCAGCCTCGAGTTCTTTGGAGGTATCTATGTCAGATACGAAGGCGAAGAAGACAAATAGACGTTTTAAGTTCAAATTACCGCATGTCTATACGATCATGTTCTTGCTGATCGTTGTCTTTGCGGTCCTGACTTGGATCGTTCCCTCTGGCCAGTATCAGCGCAAGACGATTTCGACAGCGGCGGGCGAGCGTGAAGTCGCCGTTGCTGGAACCTATGAACAGGTCGATAAGAACTACACCGATTCCGAGACCGGCGAGACCATCAATCTGGGCCAGGATATCTTCGCGGTCCTGCAAGCGCCCACCAAGGGTATCCAGGAGGCTGCCGACGTCGTTGCGTTCGTCTTATTGATTGGCGGATCGTTCGCAATCATCACCAAGACCAACGCTTTGAATGCCGGCATGAGCCGTGTGGTTAAAAAGCTCAAGAACAAGGACATCCTCATCATTCCCATCACGATGACGTTGCTGTCCATTTGCGGCACTACGTTTGGTATGTCTGAGGAAGCCCTGCCGTTCTATGCCATCTTCATTCCCATCATGATGGGTATCGGCTATGACTCGATGACGGCATTCATCATCTGCTTCCTTGGTCCCAACCTGGGATATTGTGCTTCGACCATCGACCCGTTTAATGTTTTGATCGCCCAAGGCATCATTGGCATCGAGGGCAATCCGCAACTGTGGCTGCGCGCCGTTTCTTGGGTCATCTTCACTGCCGTCGGTATCGCATGGGCCATGCGCTACGCCATGCGCGTCAAGAAAAACCCCGAGTCGTCCATTACATACGAGGACGATAAGCTCAAGCGTATTGAGTTTTCCGTGACCGATGCCTCCATCGAGGAAGAGTTCACTATCCGTCAGAAGCTCGTGCTTATCGATTTTGCCTGCGGTATGGGCATTATCGTCTGGGGTCTTGTTACCCAGGGCTGGTACATGAATGAGATTTCCGCCGTGTTCCTTGGCATGGGCTTGCTTGCCGGTATCCTGGGCGGTCTTGACCAGCAGACGATCGCTGAGGAGTTCGTTAAGGGTCTCGCCGACTTTGCGTACGCTGCCATCGTTATCGGTATCGCTCGCGGTATTCTGGTCATCGCCGAGGGTGGCATGATCATCGACACCATCCTCCAGGCGCTCGCTACTGCGCTCGCCGGTGCACCAGCCGCCGTCTACACCACGTTTATGTATATCGTCCTTGGCCTGCTCTCTTTGCTGGTTCCCTCGAGTTCTGGCCTGGCGGCGCTCACCATGCCCGTTATGGGCTCCCTGACCGAGCTCATGGGCCTCAATCCCGAGGCGGCCGTCACCGCGCTCCAGTTTGCCAACCAGACCATCAACACCATCAGCCCCGTGGCGGGCATGACGGTCGCCGGCCTTGCCGTGGCTAGGATTTCGTTTGGCCAATGGTGGAAGACCATTTGGAAGTTCTTCATTTTCATGGTCGTCTTTGGCCTGATCGTAACGGCAATCTCTGGCATGCTTCCGGTGTAGGTGGTTGTGATGTCTGATCGTTTGACGGTCCTGACGTCTAAGAGCGTCTTTACCGGTACGGGGGACCTGCCGTTTGAAGGTTTCGTAGCGGTCCGTGGCAATCGAATTGAGGCTGTTGGCACCAAGTGTGAGGTAGCTTCGTATTTGACCCAGGCGGACGAGGTAGTTGACCTGGGCGACCGCACTGTCATGCCTGGCCTGATCGATGTGCATACCTTCTATACAGGTTGGGCGCTGCGGACGTTGGGGTCTGATCTGTCCGGCGTCGCTGATGCCAAAGAGGCCGTGTCGCTCTTGCGTGCATGGAAAGAAGATCATCCGGATTGCGCGGCGGCTTTTGGCCACAACCTGCCCGAAACGTTGGCATCGGATGCCGAGAACGCAAATACGGCAGCTGTGTTTGACGATTGTTTTGGCGATATCCCTGTCGTCTGCTTTACACCGGGTGCGGAGACCTGCGTTCTCAATGCTGCCGCCAGTGCGCGATACGGCTTTACGCCCCAGGCGTGCTATGCCGAGAAGATCTGGCGCATGATGAGCGATTTCCTCGCGCTGCCCGAGGTGCGTGCCGGGTATTCGGACTACATGAGCATGCTTAACGAGCGCGGCGTTACCGCCATCAAGGAAATGGCGTTTGATGACTACTACGGCTTTGCCGACGAAATGGCTCGCCGTGAGGAATCTGGTGAGCTGACGGTTCGCGTCTCTATGATGTCGCAGCCGGTGGGTTCCGGTGCAAATCTGTCATATGCCCGCGAGGCACGAGAGCACTTCCGGGGATCGTTTGTTCGTTTTTCTGGCTTCAACCGTATGACCGATCGCGGCGTATGGGCGGGGCTTGCCGAGATGATTGACCCCTATGAGGACACGGCCGATGCGGGCGCTGCCGGCAAGACGGTCGTCGAGGAGCCAGAGTGGGATCTGATTGAGAACGAGCTACGTGCAATTGATGCTGACGGCTTCCGATATTCCTTGCATTGCCAGGGCGATGGCGCCGTTCGTCGCACCGTGGCGCTCTATGCCTCGCTGCCTCGAGACGAGCGTGGACGGATGCTTCGCCGCCATGCGATTACCGATCTCGAGAACTCTGACCCGACCGATCTTGTCGAGTTTGGCAAGTTGGGTGGAATTTGCGAGGTCTATCCGCAGATTCTGACGCTGGACCGGCGCGAGGATTGCCTGTCGATGATGCGTCGACAAATTGGCGAGACGCGACTTTTGCACAGCTGGAATCGCCGCGGCATGGAAGATTCCGGATGCACAGTGTGCTGTGGCACGGATTTGCCGCTGCTGATTCCGAGCCTGGGCGAGTCAATCTACAGCGCGTGCGGCGGATACTTCGACGACGGACTGCCCGTGAATGAGGTCAACACGCTGACGCTTGTCGAGCTCTTGCGCGCTTGGACTGCCGGGGGCGCGTACGATCTGATGCGCGAAGACGAGCTGGGTACGCTTGAGGTTGGCAAGCTTGCCGATATCTGCGTGCTCGATCGGGATGTGTTCGACCTCGATTATCGCGACGCACGCGATCTTGCGGTTGATATGACGATGTCGGACGGACAAATCGTGTTCGATCGAAATAAGGAGGCATAAGATGTCTGAATCCAAACCGACGCTGCGCCGCGAGCAGATTGCGGGCATGAATATCCACTACATCATGTGGTCGCTCGATTACTTCCTTGATGTGCAGCAGCGCTTGGGCTTTGAGTCCATTGAGCTGTGGTGCGCAGAGCCGCATGTGACGCTCGACCATACGGGCTACTTTGAGGCTGAGGTCCTGGCGAAAAAGGCTGCAGACCGTGGGCTTAGGTATCGTACTCTGTGCCCCGAGAATGTTGTCTATCCTTGGCAGTACTGCGCACGCAAGCCGCTGCATGAACAGCGCAGCCTGGCGTACTTTAAGCACGGCATTGAGCTTGCCGAGGTACTTGGGTGCGACCGTATGTCCATCAACTCGGGCTGGGGCGACTGGGACGAGGACCGCGAGGAAGCCTGGAAGCGCAGCCGCGAGCACTTGTCCATTCTGGCGGAGTATGCCGGCGAGCACGGTCTGGTGCTTACGATGGAAAGCCTGCGTCCCGAGGAGAGCAACCTTGTGACGACGGTTTCCGATGCGAAGCGCATGATTGACGAGGTTGCGAGCCCGTACTTACAGCCCATGGTTGATACAACCGCGATGGGCGTTGCAGGCGAGACGCTCGAGGACTGGTTTGCCGCCTTTGGCGATGGGGCAATTCACGAGATGCACTTTATCGACGGTGACCCGTATGGCCATCTGGTGTGGGGCGATGGCAAGCACGATATGGACGCCTTCGTCGCCACACTCAACGCCCATGGTTTCGACGGCATGCTGGGCCAGGAAATCACGGACGGTCGTTACTACGATGACCCGGCGGCGGCAGATGCCAAGAACATGGCCGCATTCGAGAAATATCTGATTGACTAAAACAACTATCGGCCACGCAACCAACGTCATTGATTGCGGGCCAAATAAGAAAGGAACTGGATATGAACGCACACGATCTGATCAAAGAGGCAATTGCCGAGAAGGGCAAGTTCGACAGCGTCTACTGGATTGCTTGCGGTGGCTCCATGATCGATTTGATCCCGGCTCACGAGCTTCTGCAACGCGAGGCAACCACCTTCACTTCGTATATCTATACGGCTCGCGAGTTTGATATCATGCGTCCGCGTCGTCTGGGCGAGAAGTCCCTGGTCATCGCTTGCAGCCACAGTGGCAATACCCCGGAGGTCGTCGAGGGCTGCGAGATTGCCCTTGCTGCCGGCGCTACGGTGATCGCCCAGACCGACAACGCTGGATCTAAGATCGACTCCGGCAAGTGGACCACGTGGGTCTACCCGTGGGGCGAGGGTGTGCCGCAGGCCGAGGTCCCCGCTGGCATTTCGCTGTCGCTTGCGGCAGAGCTGCTCGATCAGCAGGAGGGCTACGCCGATCTTGCCGATATGTATGCCGGTATCGCCGAGATGGATAAGATTCTTCCCCCGGCACGCGAGAAGGTAAATGCCGAGCTGGGCGATCGCTTTGCCAAGCTTTGCCAGGAGCACGAGTTCTTCTATATTCTGGGCAGCGGTCCCAACTTTAGCCAGACCTACGGTTTCGCTATCTGCTCTCTTATGGAGATGCAGTGGCAGCACTGCAGCTACATTCACTCTGCCGAGTACTTCCATGGCCCCTTCGAGGCTACTCAGGATGGCGTTTTTTACTTCCTGCAGATGGGCTCCAGCGAGTGCCGTGCTATGGACGAGCGCGCCCTGGCGTTCCTTAAGACGCATACCGATACGCTGATGGTGCTCGATGCCAAGGAGTACGGTATGGAAGCCGTGCCGGCGAGCGTCCGTGCCTATCTGGACCCGGTGCTGTTCTACGCCATGAACTGTGAGCTGCGTGCTGCACGCGGCAAGGTGTTTGATCACGATCCCGATTTCCGTCGCTATATGGGTGTTGTCGAGTACTAGAAGGGGCAAAGGCCATGGCATTTAACGTTAACGCGCTCGGATTTGGCGACAACGTCGTCGATCGCTACGAGCATATCCACACCATGTATCCCGGCGGCAATGCGGTGAACTTTGCCGTTTATGCCAAGAAATGCGGTGCCGCACGCTCCGCATACATGGGCATTTTTGGCAATGACGCCGCTGCCGAGCATGTCATTGCAAGCCTCGAGGATGAGGGTATCGAGCTTGACAAGTGCGAGCAGATGATTGGCGAGAACGGAGCGGCTCGCGTGACCGTCGTTGACGGTGACCGTGTCTTCCTTGGCTCCAACGAGGGCGGTATCCGTGGCGATGCGCGCTATGTCCTCGATCGCTTTGACCTTGCGTACATGAAGCAGTTCGATGTGGTTCATTCGGGCAACTATTGCTTTACCGAGCGCGAGCTGCCCAAGTTGAAGGCTGCGGGCGTCACGGTCTCTTTTGACTTTTCGGACGACTCCACCGACGAGTACTACGAGCAGATTGCGCCCTACGTCGATTTCGCTTTCTTTAGTGCGGCGGATGCCGCGAGTGAGGACGAGATTCGCGAGCGTTTGGCATGGGTGAAGGGCCTGGGTCCGCGTTTTGTGTCGGCTACGGCGGGCGCTGAGGGCTGCATTGCTTACGACGGCGAGCGTTATTACCGCCAGCTGGCTAAACCGGTAACGGACATGAAGGACACCATGGGGGCGGGCGACTCGTTCCTCACCTCGTTTTTGATGTGCTATCTCGATTCAGCCAAGCGTGGTGAGGATGGCGCCGAGGCCATCGAGCGCGCGCTCGACTTTGCTGCCGGGTTTGCCTCGACCGTGTGCGGCATGGAAGGTTCTTGGGGCCACGGAGCACCAATCGTCGAATAGCCGAGCGGTCCCGGGGAGATGCAGGCGCCTCCTCGGGACTCGGTGTGCAAAAAATGCCAAATATGAGTACTGTGGCTAATTTAGTCGCAGCAAAATCAACCCCTTCAGACGTGATTTGAGCGTCTGGAGGGGTTTAAGATTTGCGAAAACGCAGGATGAATGACTGCAAAAGCTTTAATTAGCGGACAATCGAGGATTATTCTGGCGGTTGGGAAGTTAAAAGTAATGTATCCATTCCGGTAACAGTACTCATATTTGGCATTTTTTGCACACCGAGCTTAGCGAAGATCAAAAACAGAGCGTGCATTTGTTAAAACTGCCGATTCGATGCGCTTTGCGTCACAGTTTTTGAGTGAGGCAATGCGCATCGAGGTCCTTGTGAGCGATCTGATGAGCGACTGTGCGCTTGTTTCTGTGTTTGGCTCGGCCGGCGCATCGGTCTCGAGCAGTAGGCGGTCGAGTGGAATCTGTCGTGCGTATTCGCGACTGCGCTTGGTCGCGAGCATGCGTTCGTTGACGGAAAAATAGCAGCCCGCATTACGCGCGCGGGTGAGTTCGTCCGAAGTGCCGCTAAACCAGTGGAAGATGATAGCGGGGGAGTCGGGGTTTGGGATGAGTAGTCCATGCGATTCGAGGACGTCCAGTACGGCTCCTGCCGAACGAACGGCGTGAATTGATATCACGCGCCCGGTAAGAGGATGCTGCACGAGTGTATCGCAGAGCCGGTCAAATGCCTGTATTTGTAGCGGCTCACTTCCGGCAAAGCGTGCGGAAAAGTCGAGTCCCACCTCGCCGATGTAGTGCTCTTGGGCAGCAACTTTGCAAAGCAGACTGACTTCGGCAGGACCGCAGCGGCCGTCGGCGAGCCACCAGGGGTGGAGCCCAACGCCGGCGATAATGTTTGGGTAGCGGCTGGCACGCTTTTTTGCTGCCGTGAAGTCGCGTGGGTCGACTCCGCAATCAAAGACCCCCAGCCCTTTAGCCGCAGTTTCGTCGGCAACAGCATTCGGGTAAGTCATCAAATCAAGGTGACAATGCGCGTCAAAGAATCGCGGTTCCATCGTAGGGCATCCTGCTAGTCCAGGCGCTGGCCATCGGCGCGCACGCGCTCGGTGCCGCGGCCGCTGATCTGGCGGATAACCTCGCCGGCGATCATCTGGCCCATGATGGGCGGCATAAAGCTGGCGGTGCCCAACTCGGTACGCTCGTGGATGTTGGACGGGTCGCGGGGTTGGGTCTTAACCGATTCCTCGCAGCTAAACAGTACATGTAGGCTCTTGATTCCGCGCTTTTTACATTCTTTGCGCATAATGCGGCTCATGGGGTCGCGTACCGTATCGAAGATGTCGGCAAAGCGGAGACACTCGGGATGGAGCTTGTTGGCCCCTCCCATGGAGCTAACCAAACGAATGTCGTGGTCCTGAGCGTACTTGGCAACGGTGAGTTTGGCCGAGATGGTGTCGATGGCGTCGACGACGTAGTCGAGCTTGCCGTCCGTCTGCTCCAAAACATTCGCGAAGAAATCATCTATGTTGTCGCTCAGCAGGTATTCGGTGCGCTTGATAACGGTGGCGGCGGGATTGATATCGCGAATCATGGCTTCCATCACGTCCACCTTGCGCTTGCCGACGGTGCTGTGAAAGGCGATGGCCTGGCGATTGATATTGCTGGGCGCGATGATGTCCTTGTCCAGAATGACGAAATGACCGATGCCGCCGCGAGCGAGTGCCTCGCAGCAATTGGAGCCGACGCCGCCGCAGCCGAGCACCAGTACCGTGGCGGCGGCGAGTTTGTCGAGTGCCTCGCGGCCCATGATGATCTCGAGCTTGGTGTCGCGTGTCTCGTTGGGAATTGCGGCTGCGGTTTCGGTCATAAACATCCTCCGATGGGGGAAACGGGTCGTGTTTTAGCTATCGCCATTATAGGTATTATCACGATTTCATTTGAACCCTTGGGGTTTGTTGAAATGGGATCGGGATTCGCATAAGATTGAAGCAGATGGCGTCCGTTGCCGCGGGTTAGCCAACTCCGAAACACGTTTGTAGCGTGAGAAGTGGCCGTCTTCGCATTACGCGGGGGCGGCTATTTTTTGAGTGTAAGATTAGATAGTTAGACAAACATCTAAATATCGAGTATAGTGTGCGCGTCGAACGAAATGCTGAGAGGAGGTCTTATGCCGGGAGAGGGTTTTAAGGCGCTTGCCGATCCAACGCGACGGCGCATTTTGGAGTTGCTGCACGAGGGTAATTGCACGGCCGGGGAGCTTGCCGAGCATTTTGACATCAGCAAGCCGTCGTTGAGCCATCACTTGGCGACGCTCAAAAACGCCGGGTTGGTGACCGACGAACGTCATGGCCAAAACATCGTTTACAGCTTAAACACCACCGTCATGCAGGACTTGATCGGTTGGTTTATGGGCTTTACAAACACGGAAGGTGATAAGGATGAATAACGAAAACAAGGGCATTCACGCCACGGGGGTATCGCGGCGTGTGTGGATTGCGCTGATCGCTCTGTGCGTCGCCAATGTCGTAGCGCATCTCATGGTGATGCCGAGCTTGCCTGCGCAGATTCCCACTCATTGGGGCGCGAACGGCGCCGTTGACGGTTGGGGTCCCAGCTGGATGGCCTCCGCGCTCGGCGTGCTGCCTCTGGCGCTTCTCGCAATGTTTTGCGTGGTGCCGCGCATCGATCCCAAAGGTGAGGCATATCGAACCTCGGGCAAGTTCTACCAGGGCTTCGTAATCGCCTTCACCTTGTTCATGTGCGCCATAAGCTGGCTGGGAGAGCTTACGGTCTGGGGCGTGGTGCCGGCGGTCGGTTCGGTCAACGTGCTGATTTCCGGTGTTGTCGGTTTGCTGTTCATCGGCGTAGGCAACTACTTGCCGCGTGTGAAGCAGAACTATACGCTCGGTATCAAGACGCCTTGGGCGCTTGCCAATCCCGAGAACTGGCGCCGTACGCAGCGCTTTGGCGGTGCCTGCTTTATGGTGCTGGGCTTTGGCCTGATTGTGATGGGCGTGGCAGGCAGCGTGCTTTCGAGTGAAGTCGTCGCCGCGGTGATTGCGGTTCTGGCGTTTGGTTCGGTTGGAGCCGTCTACGTCTACTCGTATCTGCTGTGGCGCAAATCGCAGCGAGCCGCTCGCTAAGGTTGCGGAAAACTAGCGTACGCAGTTCATAGTATGTTCCGGGGGAACTTTTCCCAGGTAGTATTAGGGCGTATGGGCAACCATGCCCCTTTTTCGTTACGTTTCAGAGCTGGTTTTTCCATTTCGTTTCTACTAAAGCGAAACAAGAATAGAGAGACAGCAGGTAGAAAGGATAAAACAGGCAAATGGCAGAGTTTATCTACCAGATGTATCAGGCTCGTAAGGCCCATGGTGACAAGGTGATCCTTGACGACGTGACCCTGAGCTTCTACCCCGGTGCCAAGATCGGCGTTGTGGGCCCCAACGGCATGGGCAAGTCGACCCTGCTCAAGATTATGGCCGGTATCGAGGAGGTCTCCAACGGCGATGCCAGACTTACCCCCGGCTACACCGTGGGTATCCTGCAGCAGGAGCCGCCGCTCGACGACGACAAGACCGTCATCGAGAACGTGCGCATGGCGTTTGGCGACATGATCGCCAAGGTCGATCGCTTCAACAAGATCGGCGAGGAGATGTGCGACCCGGATTGCGACATGGACGCCCTCATGGCCGAGATGGGCAAGCTCCAGGACGAGATCGACGCCGCCGACGGCTGGGATATCGATTCCAAGCTCGGCCGGGCCATGGACGCCCTGCAGCTGCCCGATTCCGACATGCCGGTCAACGTGCTTTCCGGCGGCGAGCGTCGTCGCGTGGCCCTGTGCAAGCTGCTGCTCGAGGCTCCCGACCTGCTGCTGCTCGACGAGCCCACGAACCACCTGGACGCCGAGTCGATCCTGTGGCTCGAGCACTTCCTGCACAACTACCAGGGCGCGGTGCTTGCCGTCACGCACGATCGCTACTTCCTGGATAACGTTGCCGAGTGGATTTGCGAGGTCGACCGCGGTCACCTTTATCCCTACAAGGGCAACTACTCCACGTATCTGGAGACCAAGGCCGCCCGTATCGAGGCACAGGGCAACCGCGACGCCAAGCTCGCCAAGCGCATGGAGGCCGAGCTCGAGTGGGTGCGCAGCTCGCCCAAGGCTCGCCAGGCCAAGAACAAGGCCCGTCTGGCTCGCTACGAGGAGATGGAGGCCGAGGCCCGCGCAAGCCAGAAACTCGACTGGACCGACATCCGCATCCCTGTGGGCCCGCGTCTGGGCAACAAGGTGCTCGAGGCTCATCATCTGCACAAGGAATTCGATGGCCGTGTGCTCATCGACGACCTTTCGTTCACCCTGCCGCGCAACGGCATCGTGGGCGTCATCGGCCCCAACGGCGTGGGTAAGACCACGCTGTTCAAGACCATTGTGGGTCTGGAGCCGCTGACTTCGGGCGAGCTCGAAGTGGGCGAGACCGTCAAGATCTCCTATGTCGATCAGAACCGTTCCGGCATCGACCCCGATAAGAACCTATGGGAGGTCGTCTCGGACGGCCTGGACCACATGATGGTGGGCGAGACCGAGGTTCCCAGCCGCGCGTACGTGGCGAGCTTTGGCTTTAAGGGCCAGGACCAGCAGAAGCGCGCCGGCGTGCTCTCCGGTGGTGAGCGCAACCGTCTGAACCTGGCGCTCACGCTCAAGCAGGGCGGCAACCTGCTGCTTCTCGACGAGCCCACGAACGACCTCGACGTCGAGACGCTGTCCTCGCTCGAGGCGGCGCTGCTCGAGTTCCCGGGCTGTTCGGTGGTCATTAGCCACGACCGTATGTTCCTGGACCGCGTTGCCACGCACATCCTGGCGTGGGAGGGCACCGACGAGAACCCGGGCAACTGGTATTGGTTTGAGGGCAACTTTGAGGCCTATCAGGCCAACCGTATCGAGCGCCTGGGCGAGGACGCAGCCCAGCCGCATCGTATCCACCGCAAGCTGACGCGCGACTAGTAGCAAGTAGAAAGGCCGCCACCAAGGGCGGCCTTTCTTGTAGCAATTGCACTGCAGCTATGCCCTGGCTGCTGGTTTGATTCATAATCAAAGTCATCTCTTTGGGATTAAAGCCCGTTTTTGCTATGAGTGATTTTCTAATTCCGTTTAAAACGTAAAGACGTATTGGGTTACAAGGACATAAGCAAATCGAATTGAAATATAACCAGTGCTGTAACGTTACAAAAAAGGTTATAGAATAAGAGTATCTTATAAGTCGCTCCTCTAGAAAGAAGAACATGTGCTTTCGCGTCGTCGTTTTCTGCAACTTGTCGCGTCTTCAATTGTCGCCTTAGCCGCACGTCCGAAAGAGGTTTTTGCTTCGACGGGCAATATTGATGGTGAGCAGATACAATTTACTTCTGAAATTGCGCAAGAGCTTGCCGATAAATATATAAAGGGACTCCTCGGCTCTTCGTATACGCCTTCTGACCCTATTCCTTTTGTAGACGTTGATGGGTCCCCGCTTGGCTACATTGTTCCGGTTGTGACATTCAATAGAGCCGCGGGCTATTTGGTTTTAGATGCTTCAGATGATGAAATACTTACGGGATATCGTTTTGGAGACGGCTTAGTCAGCCCTATGGATCGGGGAGGAGATCTTGGTGTTGAGTCTTATTCTTTCAATAACCCAGTCGTAATGATCAATCCATTCGAATTCGGTGTGCAATCTTTGGACGGTTCAATAACAACAAATTGCGGAAGAACAATCCCGGCTGATTCCATAGAAGGACGGCCTGTCGTTTTATCGAATAAACCTTCAAGCTGGAACGATGTCGTAATTTACGCAACTCAAATGCAGGATTACACAGTATCTGGATTTCGTTCCATTTCTCAGTTTATGTCATATGATGAAAGCGAGATTGAGAGGCTTACTGCCCACTATGCTTGTATGGTGACAGCTTTTTCGAACGTTGCGGAACTGTATGGCATTGCCAATTTATATAGCGACCCTTCGCAATATATGCAGATATGGAATTACACCAATACCCATGCTCTTTCCGATGAAGAACAGACTGTTCCTGGCGTTGTTTTGGGCGGAACGCCGATATCAACCTGTGCAACGGGGTTTACAAATTACTGCGCAAGCAGGGGAAGTACTCTTATCGCCCGCACTGTCTCCTCTCCGGCTATCGCGAGCATTCAAAATGAGATTAACTCTAATAGACCGAATGTTTTACATGCGAGTTTGTACAACGGATCAGCCCATTCTGTAACAGCGGAGGCTTACGCCACACTTACTGGTAAGAAAACTGGAGAGACGAGGCAGATGATTGGCATAGCGGACGGCTGGAATTCATCTTTATCCTTCCTGAAGTATGATCAGAGCTATTATGCGTGGACTTATGGAACGACTTTTTCGAAGTAGGGCGATTCGTCTAGCTCTGTCTTTGGTGCTGATGGCTTCATTGGTGGGCTGTTCAACAAAGGAAGAGATATCGCGCGGAGGTTCCGGAGAAGTGACTGCGACAGACTCAGGTTCATTAGAAATAGCTGGCGGGCATGCCGATGTGATGTTACAAGGAAAAGGCGTGCTTAGGTCGATTGATGCTGAAGACGCTGTCTGCTCAATAGAGGATTTGAAGACAGGTGAAACTGCATCGTACCGAGTTTCAGATAATGCTGCGAATATGATTGAGTCGATACCGACTGGAGCGCAGGTTTCTTTTAGATACTTTGCTCCGCAACTTGAGGATGAGCTTGCTTCTCTGGTGTCTATATGCGCCGATGACAACTAAAAGGCCTGAATTCAAACGGCCTCGGATGGTCAATTGGCTATCCGAGGCCGTTTTTTACTCGACCGGGGCTTCGACCTTGTCGATGGCCCAGGTGGATCCGAGGCCACCGGTGGTATTGCGGCGGATGCGCACGGCAACCTCGCGGCGCTCGCCGGCCTGCGTGTAGCGCAGGGGGAAGCTTGCGCGGTTTCGCGCGGCCTCGATGGTACCGCGCTCGCGGGCGATCCAGTAGTACTCGCCGACAATGCCGAGCGTGTCGGCGCCGTAGGGGAGATAGGTCGACAGCTGGTGCAGAAGCGGGCCGGGGCAGAAGACCTCGGTTGCGAAATCGACGGGGAAGTCCTCGGGGATGGCGGGCGCTGCAGGTGCGGGGGTTGGGGCCGCTGCGGGTGCCGGAGCCGGTGCCGGTGCGGGAATTTGGTCGCAAGCAGAGGTGGGCACGGATTCGATGACGGGTGCGAACTCCAGCGTCGTCTTCGGCTTGATTGTGGAATCTGCGGGCTTCACGGTGACGGGCGCGTCTGCAGCTTCAGTTTCAACCTCAACCTGCGTCGCGCTCTCATTCTCGACGCTCGACTTTGCCTCGATGGGCGTGGATGCCATGGTGGTGATGCCGGCATTGGCATTCTCGGGGTCATAGACGACCGTGAGCGAGATGGCGGGCTGCGGCGTCTCGGGTTCCGGCGCCGACTCGGTAGCGTCTTGATCTGTGGGCTCGTCGGACTGATCGTCCTCGGCCTCGTCGCCAAAGACATCGCTGTTTTGGAACGCAGGCGGCTCGGGTTGGTCAGCGGCTTCTTCGGTTGTCGACTTGGGCGCTTCGTTGAGCTCCACAGTGGCTTCCTGCTCGGATATGACTTTGGGATCGGTCGTGGCGGCGATTTCGGTTTCGGCTTCTGCCGTTACCTCAATAGCGACTTCGATCTCTGTCTCGGGCTCGGGTTCCGGCGCGGCTTCAACCATGGCTTCGGGCTCGGGACGCTTAACGTGCTTGGGGCGCACGGCCTTGAGGTCCTTCTCACCGCGCTTTTTCTTTTTGTAGGACTGCTTGGCGCCCTTGGCGGTCTTGGGCTTGTCCTCGCCCTTGGCAAGCGCAGCATCCCAGGCCTCGTTGGCGATGACCGTGGCATACAGGCGGCCGCCTTTAAAGACGGTCAGCTTAATGCAGTCGTCGAGTTCCTCGAGCAACTCGCGCGTGGACTCGAAGCCCAGGTCATAAGCGGTCATGTCGCCAGCGGCGAGCGCCTCCTCGACCTGCGTCATAAACGTTTGCTTGCCACATCCAATCGCATCGCGCAGCAGGCGATACAGATAGATGTGGTTGCCCAGCGAAAGCGTGGGCCTAATTATTGTCTTGCTCATGGCAAATCTCCTCTTTACACATGTAAAGCATCTTACCATCGCATGGCGTTCGCCATGGCGGCGCCCAAGGCAAACGGGCGCGAACCGCTTTCGATTCGCGCCCGTTGTACAGGTCGGTTATCTATGAGAGGCAAACGTGCTTAGTTGCCCGATGCCGTGCCTTGGCTCGAGTTGTCAGATGCCGTGCCGGAAGCGGTTCCGCTCGAGCTGTTGGTGTTGTTACTGTCTGCCGTGCCCGTTCCCGACGTGGTGTCGCTCGTCTGGCCTCCCGTGTTCGGCTGTGAACCGTCAGTCGTTTGGCTTGAGTCGGTCGTGCCGGACGGCGTGCCACTGTTGGCCATAGAGGAATCGGTGCCCTGCGATTGGTTTTGGGTGTTCGAGGACGAATTGGCAGAGGTAGGACTGTCTTGCGTGTCGTCCGTCTGTGCCTGCTGATCCTGCGGCTGAGTGTTGCCATTTGCATCGCTCTCGGTCGTGCGCGACGACAGGATTGGCTCGGGACGCTCGCCCAGACCCTCACCGGCAGTGGTGATAAGGATGGCGCCGGCGCAGGCGATGACCGCGACGATGGCGATGGCGATCGAGAAGACGATGACCTTCTTTTGTGTCTGGCTGCGCTCTGCCGCCGCCTTGGCGCGCAGGCTGTTGGGGGCGACGCGCGCCGTGGTCGCGCGTCCCGCAACCTGGCGCATCTCCTGCGTGGTCGCGGCGCCACCTAGGTGCTCCTCGACATCGGGCTCAACGGGCTCGTAGGCGCCGGCAGGGTAGTCGACAGCGGCATGCGTGCCCTTGATTGCTTCGGCGCTGGCGGAGATAAAGTGGCGATAGACCTGCGAGGACACAACAGTGATGACTGAGCTCACAGCGGCACCAATCACCGAGCCGGCAATGCCGATCTTTGAAGCAAGCGCCACGCTCGTGGCGGCAGCTGCGGCGCCGGCGATGATCTGGGGAATGGAAATGTCGTCGAACAGGCCCTTTTTGGGCGCGATGGCCATGGTCTGTCCAATGGAATGGTTCTCGTGTACGCCGTTGTTGAGCGATGCCGGCGTCATGACGCGCGTGCGCGGCGCGTCGGTGTACTTGGTTGTCATACGGGGTCCTCCCGGTGTAAATCTGCTTCGTTTCGTGTAGCCATCAGGGTACCCACCAGATGTGAATCGTACGTGACATTTAACAGATACCATCAACTCATCAAGGGGGGCTTGCTGTCTTTGGTGCAATAGCTTGATGCTAAACTGGATTTACGATTGCGAGGTGGTTTACGTGATGTACCCATATATGACATTCGAAGACGGTACCGAGGTCGTTCATTCTGACCTGATAACAGATGGGGATATCGAAAAGGTTATCGTGCATTTTGAACGACCGACGGCAGAGGGCTTCGACTCCGCTCGTTGTGAGTTGCCTTCCTGTTCGTGGACTGACTGGGAAGGGCATTTTACTCAGAGTGAAAAACGAGCTTTCGAAGAGTGTTTGAGCAAATCATTTAGATTAGTTCGAGTTTAGTTCGAATATAGAAGCCGAATGAGATGACCTAAAGCGTATGCATTTTAGTATTAGATGCGTATGAAATGGAGGATGTGAATGGATGAGCTAATAGACTTTAAAAAACGATTTCTCAAGAATGGCGAGCTGGTTTCAATTCCAAAAAAGGAAAGCTATAAAAGAATCATGCTGCTATGGGCCGTCTCTTTCTTTGAATTAAATACAAGTTATACGGAGCTTCAGGTTAATCGTGTGCTGTCACAGCTCTATCCTGATTATGCCGTGTTGAGGCGGTACTTGGTTGATTATGGATTCCTATTAAGGGATGAACGAGGCCTGAAATACGAGGTTAATCGTGATGTTCACGGTATTGAGAGCTAGCCATCCGGTTCGGGTCCTATATATTGCTAGAGGGATAAGCGAAATAGGCAATTGGTGTGCGAATATTGCTTTGCCAATGCTGATTTACGAGGTAACTCACGATGTTTCTGCAACTGCTTTGATGGTCTGCTGCAGATTTGCCCCCTCTCTGTTTTCAGTTGCGCTCGCGCAGCTGCCTCAGAAGATGGGTATCGGGACACTGCAGGCCATGAGATTGGCAGACTTAATTCGCGCGGGATTATTCGTTTGCTATATTTTTGTTGATAGTAAATGGAGTATGTTTGCTATTACGTGCGCGGTATCGCTTTGCCGAACGGTTGAAATGCCCTGCTTTTACTCGTTGTTAAGAGCCAATACGAATAGTATCAATCGCGACGTAATTAATAATTCGTTTGGGTTTCTGCAGAATTTGATGATGGTTCTGGGGCCAGTTGCCGGCGGTTTTGTTGTCGCTCAATTTGGGGCGGAGGCTGTTCTTGCATTAGACGCGCTTTCTTTTGCCGCGTCGTTCTGGTTGCTGCGAGATGTTCCGTCGGTTATCGAGGTTAATGATAAAGAGGGGATAAGCAAAAATGAAAAAAACAGGACTGCATTTAGTGATCTTAGCGCGAAGCACTTGGCAATTGGTTTCCTATTAATCGATATTTCTAGTGGCGTGGCATTCGGCTCTCTGAATTCTCTTTTGCCAGCTATAGCGCAATTGCAATTTGACTCGTCATCGATACAATACGGATTCCTTCAGAGTAGTCTTACAATCGGACTGTTGTTCGGAAATACAATATATGGTCGTTTAATCAGTGGTTCCGATTGCGTTAAATCATATTGTTTTGTGACGTATCTTGCGCTCGGTGCGTATCTGGCGTTTGGCTATCGCTATGCGTCTGGGATATCGTTTATTTTCCTTTTTATCGTCGGTGCCGGAAACGCCATTCAAGATGTGCTTCTCATAACATCGCTGCAGGATTTGGCGAGAGACGGATCTGAATCGATAAGCCTGTTTTCAATTAGGGAGTCTTTGCAATCGGTTGCTGTTGTTATTTCAACACTCCTTGTTTCGCTGTTCACGAGCATCGCGATGTTCTCAATTCTCGTTACAGGACTTGGTGTATTTTCAATTATGATGGTAGTTGTGTTTCAATTGAATTATTTGCGAAAGATGTGACGTTGATATGCCTAAAACGCTTTTAGTATTTCCCCCAGGATGGAGTCCAGTGGGGCCGTATCTTGCCTTGCCTGTTTTGAAGTCATATCTTCAAGAGGTTGAACAATACAAAGTTGACATTGTTGACTTAAACGTGGAATTTTACGATGACCTCCTATCTTTTAGACATGTCGAAGAGTGCTGTAAAAGGTATCGGGAATCAAAGGATTCGTTTAGTTCGAATGTTCAATTAACAATCGAGTTGATACAAAAGTCAGCACTTAATGTTGACGAAGCAAAAGATATTTTCAGATCAAAGAGATACTTTAATCTAAAAGAAAGACAATATGCTGAAAACATTTTTAGAAATGCACTCTATATCATAAATCACGTCTCATATGGAGTTAAATACACGTTCAACTCCATAGATCTGCCCTATGATTATTATTCGACACCAGAAATAATGAAATCGCTTGCGGATACCTTGCATAATCCGTTTATTTCCTTCTATGAAACTGCCTTTCTTAAGCGTATTCAGAGGGAAAAATCGAGTTTATTGGGATTTCGGTGAGCGGCTGTTTCCAATTGATTTCCGCAGTTACGTTAGCGAAACTGATTAAAGAAGAATGTCCATCTGTTAAACACGTCTCATTGGGCGGCAATTACATTACTCGTTTAGCAGATGACTGCATGAAAGAATGGCATCCCTTTTTTGAATACATTGATTCGATAATGATGTATGACGGCGAAGAGCCGCTTGCACGTCTTCTTGAGGCTCTTGACTCTGGTGATGACAATCTCGACTGTGTTCCAAACCTTTGCCATGCTAAAGGCGGAAAGATATATAAAAACCATCGGATTGAGCAAACATTTATCAACGATACAGTTCCCGATTTCGATGGCTTCGCCCTTTCTAAATACTTCATGCCTGAGTTAATATTGCCGGTTTATTCCTCTAGGCAGTGTTTTAATCATTGCGCCTTCTGCACCATTCCCGGTGCTACCGGTGGTTGTTACCGAAAGATGCCCATATCGAGAGTATTTGAAATAATGTGTCGGTTAAATGAAAAATACGGCACGAGAGTTTTCTCTTTTGTGGATGAAACATTCGAAGGCAAAAGAATGGAGCAACTCGCGGATGAAATAAACGCATCGGGAAAAACGTTTTTCTGGCATGGAGAAACGAGGTTCTCTCCAACCCTAAGTACAGACGTTTTCAACAAGATATACCAAAGTGGATGTAGGCAGATTCAGTTTGGCCTCGAGTCATACAACCAAAGAGTTCTTGATCTAATGAAGAAGAACACGAGAGTTGATTGGATTGATCGCAATATCCATGATTGTCTCAATGCGGGTATTCCTGTTCATCTATTCTTTATGATTGGCTTTCCGACCGAAACTAAAGAAGAGGCTCTGAACACCTTAGCTTATACAGAGAATGTTTTGAATTATTCAAAACAGGTATGTGGTGTTCCATATTCCACGAGAGGATTTACGAATTTTGGTCTCGTTATGGGGTCGGATGTTTGGAATCATCCCGATAAGTATGGTGTCTCTGTAATGCCGAAGTCCCAATATGAGGATTTGCGCCTCGAAGTGGATTATGTTTCAGGCACTGGTTTAACTATAAATGAAGCAAAATCCTTATCTGATGAGCATCATATTGATTTTTATATGCAAGAGGTCATAAACGGTAGCGACACAATTGACTTGCCCCAGCGGCTTCATATTTCAGAGGTGACCTGGATCCTAGATTCTATTCACGCTGTCAGGTATAAGGGACATTTGACCAAAGTAAAGCGACGGCTAACTAGTCTAAATCCAGCTGATCGAATCTGGCTGGATTCCAAGACCTCTGTCGTGCTCGTTGAGCCATTTGCCTACTTCTATAATTCTGAATACCATCATGTCTATGCTGTTTCCCAGTTGGTATACCTTAAGTTGGCCCGTTTATTGGAGGCTGATTGTAGCATTTCTCTTATCCTTGATCAGGGCGATCTCGAGCTGACAAGGGCGATAGAGGAACTGTTGCATTATGGATTGCTGAATACAAATATCGATGCCGATTATGTAATGCACGATAATGGTTTTCAATTGGTTAAAAGTTCGTTTGTGAAAGAAGTCGGACGCTCAAAAGAGGGGTTAAGAGTACTGCTGAGTTGTGCCACCCATAGAATGTGTGCGGTTAATGATTTTTCGTTCGCTTTGCTTTCGTTGTTTGAAAAGCCGATTACTAAGAACGAGGTGCGCGACATTTTGAAAAAAGAGGGACTATCGGCAAACGAGGAGCAATTAAACAAGTTGGTTGATAATTGCATGAAAGCAGATATACTACAATTGATTAGATAGAGGAGGTTTCTGCATGGACGTTATTAACAAAGATCTCTTGGAGCAACTGAAAGAGTTTCAGGAAGAGGGCGTCGTGGTAGAAGTGTTCGACTTTGAGGACTACATGGATAAATTCTGCCATTAGTTTCGGAATTTACTCGCCTCGCTTAAAGGAGAAGTCGATTATCGATTTCTCCTTTTTTAATTAAAGATATTTTTGAAATACATGCTCTTAGCACAGGTTGGCCTCTCAGTAAACTGGGAGGTTGCTTTGGCTAGTTAGAGGTATGTGAACGTTCGTTAGACTGAATCTCAGGGTAGAAGGGGCCTCCAGTGTCCAGATCAACAAGGCAATGCTGCGTTTCGGCTAATAAGAACGATGGCTTTTTGCGTGTGGCGGCGGCGTCGCCGCAGATTCGCGTTGCCGATGTCGAGGGCAATGCCGAGGTTGCGTTGGCGGCTGTTCGCGAGGCTGCCGAGCGCGGCGTTCGTGCTCTGGTGCTGCCCGAGCTTAACTTGTGCGGCTATACCGCGGCCGATCTGTTCCATAACCGCACATTACTGCATGCCTGCGAGACCGCACTGGCACATATTCTCGATGAAACCCGCGAGTTGCCGATTGTCTTTACCATCGGCCTTCCCGTGGCGGTGGCCGAGAATATCTACAACTGCGCCGCCGTGTGCTGCGCGGGCGAGCTTTTGGGCCTTACGGCCAAGAAGTATCTGCCCAACTATGGTGAGTTCTATGAGCGCCGTTGGTTTGCTCCGGCGCCTGCGGATCCCGTGTGGGTTGAATTTGCCGGTCAGGGTCTGGTTCCGCTGGGTTCGGGGCTTGTCTACCGTTGCTGTGATGAGGGCGTCGAGGACCTGGTGTTGGGCGTTGAGGTTTGCGAGGACCTGTGGGTGCCGGCGCCCCCTTCGACAGAGATGGCGCTTGCCGGTGCGACGGTGATTCTCAACCCGTCGGCCTCGGACGAGATTATCGGTAAGGCAGATTACCGCCGCAGCCTCATCTCCAATCAGAGTGCGCGCCTGTACTGCGCCTATGCCTATGCAGACGCGAGCGAGGGCGAGTCCACGACCGACATGGTCTTTGCGGGCGAGAACCTCGTCTACGAAAACGGCTCCAAGCTCGCCGCGACCAAGCTGCTTACCTGCGACATGGCCATCGCCGATGTTGACCTTGACCGTCTGGTTGCCGAGCGCCGTCGCTCGACGACGTGGACGCGCACGGACGATACACCGGAGGTCGCGACCGTTGAATTTTCGTTTGAGGGCGTGCTGACAGACGAACCTGTCCTGCGCGATGCGTTCGACATCGACCGTGTCTTCCCCCGCGCTCCCTTTGTGCCGGCCGACCATGGCGACCTGGCCGAGCGCTGCGAGACCATCCTCGACCTGCAGACCGCCGGCCTCAAGACCCGCCTTGCCCATACGGGCACCAAGGCGGCTGTCATCGGTCTTTCAGGCGGCCTGGACTCCACGCTGGCGCTGCTCGTGACAGTTCGCGCTTTCGATGCACTGGGGTTGCCGCGCACCGGTATCACAGCCGTGTCCATGCCCGGCTTTGGCACGACGCATCGCACCAAGTCGAATGCCGAGTCGCTCGCCCGCGACCTGGGTGTGAGTTTCCGCGAGGTTTCGATCCACGCGGCTGTGGAGCAGCACTTCAAGGACATTGAGCACGATCCGGCCGTGCAGGACGTGACCTACGAGAACAGCCAGGCGCGCGAGCGTACGCAGATTCTGATGGACTTGGCCAACCAGGCCGGTGGCTTTGTCATTGGCACGGGCGACCTGTCGGAGCTGGCGCTCGGTTGGGCTACCTATAACGGCGACCACATGAGCATGTACGCCGTCAACGCGAGCGTGCCCAAGACACTCGTGCGTCACTTGGTGCGCTATGCCGCCGATGTCTTTGGCGGGCGCATTGCCGAGGTCTTGCTCGATATCCTCGATACGCCGGTGTCCCCCGAGCTTCTGCCGCCCACGGGCGACGGCGAGATTGCGCAGAAGACTGAGGATTTGGTGGGCCCGTACGAGCTGCACGACTACTTCCTCTACTACCTGCTGCGTTTTGGCTTTGAGCCGGGTAAGATCTACCGCATGGCGCTCAAGAGCTTCGAGGGCGTCTACGACGCCAAGACCGTCCACACGTGGCTACGTACGTTCTACCGTCGCTTCTTTGCCCAGCAGTTTAAGCGCAGCTGCCTGCCCGATGGTCCCAAGGTGGGCTCGGTGACGCTCAGCCCGCGCGGCGATTGGCGTATGCCTAGTGACGCCAGCTCGCGTCTGTGGCTTGCGCAGATCGACATGCTCAATGCAATTGACTAAGGTTGGCTAAATTGAACCAATACGGGGTTTGTAAGCGTTACACTTTTGCAATCTGATGGCCCGTATCGCGCGGCGCTCTTGTCGGAGCGCCGCGTTTTTTATATCGAAAGGTGGCACCATGCAGGCATCGCAGCGTCTCGACCGCTTTGGCGCGGAGGTCTTCGCCTCGCTCAACAACAAACTTCTCGCGCTGAAGGCTCAGGGTAAGACCATTTACAACATGAGCGTGGGCACGCCCGACTTTAAGCCGTACGGCCACGTGGTCGAGGCACTTACGCAAGCCGCCCAGGATCCCGAGATGTGGAAGTACGCCCTGCGCGACCTGCCCGAACTCAAGCAAGCCGTGTGCGATTACTATGAGCGCCGCTTTGGCGTTTCGGGCATTACGCCGTCCATGGTGCAGTCGTGCAACGGCACGCAGGAGGGCGTGGGCCATTTGGGCCTGGCCCTGCTCGATCCGGGTGACACCATTCTGGTTCCCGATCCGTGCTATCCGGTCTTTGAGGCGGGTGCCAAGATCGCCGATGCCAAGCTCGAGTACTATCCGCTGGTCGCCGAGCATAATTACCTGCCCTATGTGGCGGGTATCGATCCCGAGGTTGCCGATCGTGCCAAATATATGATCGTGTCGCTGCCCGCGAACCCGGTCGGCTCGGTGGGCACGCCCGAGGTCTACGAGGAGATCATCGCTTTCGCCCGCGAGCACGACCTGCTCATCGTCCATGACAACGCGTACTCCGACATCGTGTTCGACGGCGAGCCGGGCGGCAGCTTCTTGCAGTATCCCGGCGCGCTCGAGGTGGGCGTTGAGTTCTTCTCGCTCTCCAAGTCGTTTAACGTCACCGGTGCCCGCATCGGCTTTTTGGTCGGCCGCGAGGACGTGGTCTCTGCCTTTGCCAAGCTGCGCAGCCAGATCGACTTCGGTATGTTCTTTCCGATCCAGAAGGCCGCCATCGCGTGCCTGAACGGTCCGCGCGATGAGGTCGAGGCGCAGCGTCTGAAGTACCAGGAGCGCCGCGATGCCCTGTGCGACGGTCTTGAGGGTCTGGGCTGGGAGCGTCCCAACGCGCATGGCTCTATGTTTGTGTGGGCCAAGCTTCCCGGTGGTCGCACCGATTCCATGGCGTTTTGCGAGGAACTCATGGAGAAGGCCGGCGTTGTGGTGACGCCGGGCGCGAGCTTTGGCCCTTCGGGCGAGGGGCACGTGCGTATGGCGCTGGTCCTGTCGCCCGACCAGATCGCTTTGGCTGTCGAGGCCATTCGCGAGGCGGGCCTGTATTAGAAAGTGGTCTCGGCTCGTCAATAGCTCGAAACCGATTTCGTGCAGTTATTTTACGAATCCTGCAAACAATTTCGGTAAACGGTCGATTTTTGGCTGCGAATAGGAGCATAATCAAAGTCCCGATTGGATGTATTGGGATTACGGCAAGCCGCTCGGGTCGTTCCCGGGCGGCTTGTTTGTGGAGTGAGATGGGAGTTTCTAATGGTTAACGAGAAGAAGGTCGCTATTGTCGGCTGCGGTTTCGTCGGTTCGTCTTCGGCGTTCGCGCTGATGCAGAGCGGTCTGTTCTCCGAAATGGTCCTCATCGACGTGGACAAG
This sequence comes from uncultured Collinsella sp., assembly GCA_900544995.1. Classification (GTDB taxonomy): domain Bacteria; phylum Actinomycetota; class Coriobacteriia; order Coriobacteriales; family Coriobacteriaceae; genus Collinsella. The sequence continues at coordinate 26,226 of UQXC01000022.1, forward strand.
AACCGCGCCGAGGGTGAGGCCCTGGATATCGCGCACGGCATGACGTTTGCCGAGCCGATGAAGATCTACGCCGGCGATTATTCCGATGTCGCCGACGCCGCCATGATCGTCGTCACCGCCGGCGCTGCCCAGAAGCCCGGTGAGACCCGCCTGGACCTGGTCAACAAGAACGTCAACATCTTTAAGTCCATTATCCCCGAGATTAAGAAGTCTGGCTTTGACGGCATTCTGCTCATCGTCTCCAACCCGGTCGATGTTCTGACTTATGCCGCCATCAAGATGTCCGGCTTGCCCGAGGGCCATGTCATCGGCTCCGGCACCGTACTCGACACCGGCCGTCTGCAGCAGATGCTTGGTGCCCACGTCGAGGTTGACCCGCGCGATGTCCAGGCCTATGTCATGGGTGAGCACGGCGACTCCGAGTTTGTCGCTTGGTCCAGCGCTCAGGTTGCCGGCGTGCCGCTGAACACCTTCTGCGAGCTTCACGGCCACCTGGAGCACGAGGCCGCCGAGAAGCGTATCGCCGAGGACGTCAAGAACTCCGCCTACACCATCATCGAGAAGAAGCACGCCACCTACTACGGTGTCGCCATGGCCGTCAAGCGCATCTGCACCGCCGTCATGCGCGATGAGCAGACCGTTCTGCCTGTCTCCTCGCTCATGGTTGGCGAGTACGGCCTGTCCGATCTGGCCATCTCCATGCCGACAGTCGTTGGCCGCGACGGTGTCGTCTGCCGCGTTCCCGTGCCGCTGAACGATGACGAGCAGCATGAGCTCACCGCCTCTGCAAAGGCCCTCAAGGACATCATCGACAGCGTCGACTTCTCCTGCTAAATCAAGCTCGCTAGAGCGAAAAGCTACAATGAAGGCGTCCGAGTCCACGCGGCCCGGGCGCTTTTTTGGTGCAAAGTAACCTGACCCCAATGCACCATAGTTGATGGGAGGGCCATGTCGGATTCGCCTAATTTTTTAACCTATGCCCAGACGGCGTTTGACCCGTTTGAGGAGCGGCCGTTCTGCGCGGTGGATAGCCTGGTCTTTGCGTGGTTGTCCTATTTGCGTTTGCCGGGTGATATGGCGGAGCTGACGAACTGGCAGGGCCTAGACGTACGCGAGCTGCTGCGTGCCGAGTGCTACCGGGACATGGTTGGCGACTTGTGGAACCCAGAGGGGAGCAGGGCCTTGTTGGAGGCCGTGGCAGCAAGCCCTCGCTACCGTGGCGCGCGCGTTTGCGGCTATCGTGCCGTGAGCGATGTGATGGCGACAGAGCAGTTTGCAGCCATGGCGTTCCGGTTTCCGGCGGGGTTTAGTTATCTTTCCTTCCGAGGGACCGACAGCACGATTGTGGGCTGGAAAGAGGACTTTAACATGGCGTTCCGGTGTCCTGTGCCGGCCCAGGAATCCGCGGCGCGTTATGTGGACGAGGCGGCGGGTGCGATTGACGGGCCGCTTTTGTGTGGAGGTCATTCCAAGGGCGGAAACCTTGCGGTGTACGGTGCGGCGATGTGTTCCGATGTCGCCCGCGGGCGAATCGAACGTGCGTATTCCCATGATGGTCCGGGCTTCGTCGAGGAGTTTCTGAGCGGCAGCGCCTTTGTCGATCTTTCCGGTCGAATCGATAAGACGCTACCTCGGTCGTCGATCTTTGGCATGATGTTCGAGACACAGGAGGACTATGCTATCGTTGAGAGCACCGAGTTCAGCCTACTGCAGCACAATCCCTTTAGCTGGGTGGTTGATGGTTACGACTTCGTGTACTGTGAGCATCTGTCCGCCGGTGCTCGATACGTTGATGGCTCCATTCGCGAGATGCTGCTTGCAGTGTCACCTAGCGAGCGCGAGCGTTTTGTAGATGCGTTGTTCTCCGTGTTTGAGGCTACGGGTGCTGAGCGGTTTGCAGATATCGCTGGGAATCTGCGCGAGAGCCTGCCCGTGATGCTCCAAGCTGCGCAAGGCTTTGACAAGGATACACGCCGCTTTGTCTCGCAGACCATCGTGGCAATCCTTAAATGCGCACTGCTGCCCAAACGTCCCCAGATCGACATGCCCGCTGCCGGCAAGAGTTTGGCAGAACAGCTCGAGGCTTGGCAGTCCGAGCTCCTGCGCTAACCATTGGTGCAAAGCAACCTGGTTCCAAATGCAGCAATCTTCGATACGCTTGGGGCAGGCTCGACCGCTATACTGGTTCGTGCTCAATTCGATCTAGAACGGAATGCCGTATATGAAAATCAATCACGCGATTCTGCATATCCTGGACTTTGACTCTGCCGTCAACGTCATGAGCCAGCGCGAGCTCGATATCGAAAGCCGTACCGTGCGCAATTTCGTAACCACGCATCTGCGCCGCGCACGCACGTCGGCCGACAATAAACGCGCCACGTTTGCCGAGAACTCTGCGTTTGGCGGCGAGCTCAAGGGCTATTTCTTTGGCGAGCGCGAGTTTGTGGACCTGTCGCAGCAGATTGCGGAGTTTATCTCCTCCGAGCTCACCAAGGCTGAGAAAGCCGAGTCCACCGATGTGCTCGTGGCTGATTTTGACGACGATGAGGATGCCCGCTGGTTTGCCGTGATGCTGCTGGGCTCCAAGCAGGCTTTTATGCACGAGGTGGGCCGCGAGGAGGGGGAGGTTCGCAACGACATCGCGCGCCACTACGCTATTCTGCCAAGCCCCTCGCAAAAGGTGCCAAGCTATGCCATCGTGCGCGCGAGCACCATGGAGATCGGTTACGTGGACAAGAAGCGCAAGATTGCCGGCGAGGACCGTATGCTTATCCCCGACGGCCTGCTGCAGTGCGACACGGGCGTATCGGGCAAGGAAGTCATCGACACCGTGACGCGTGTGGTCGAGGAAGTCGCCGAGGAGCACGGTGCCAATACGGCCGTAGCGCTCGCCAAGGTTAAGGCTGCTGTGGCCGAGAAGGTTGAGGATGACGAGGAGCTGCCGCCTTGGGATATCGTCGATGAGGTCTTTGAGGACGAGCCGGTCATCAAGGAAAGCGTGCGCGCGGCACTGACCGAGGAAAAGGTTCCTGAGCGCGTTCCCGTGGAGCGCAAGCAGGTCGAGCGCGTGGCCGTGCGCAATCATAAGATTCGTACCGATACGGGCATCGAGATCAGCTTCCCGGCCGAGATGGGTTCGAACTCCGAGTACATCGAGTTCGTCAACGAGCCCAACGGCCTCATCTCCATCGAGCTCAAAAATATCGGCAGCATCGAGAATCGATAAGCTGCGCTTGGACGTTGCAGAAAAACAAAGGCCGAAGCCCTTCGGGACTTCGGCCTTTTTTGTTTTCGGCTTGGTTGCTGACATTGCGCCGCAGGTTGGGCATACGTCAGACACTATGACCCAATCCAGGGGCACGGAAACGACAGGAGCCCCC
>UQXC01000023.1 GCA_900544995.1 uncultured Collinsella sp.
CGAGGCCGAGCGCAAAATGGATTCTAAAAAACACCTTGCCAAATAGGAGCGTCAGGACGCAAAGAGGCTCGCCGCACGAAGTGCGCAGCGAGCCTCTTTGCATGTCCGAGGACACCAATTTAATTTAGCGTGGTTCCCTAAAGGACGACAACGCAGGAGACCCGGCAAGGCCGGGAGCACTTTGTCTCGCAAACATTCCGCAGCCGCGAAGCGGCGAGGACGTTTGAGAGGCAAAGTGCGTAGGCCTTACCGGGTCTCCGGTGGGAGTTGAGTCCCTTTAGAACTTGTCGTGGAAGGTACGGGAGATGACCTCGTCCTGCTGCTCCTTGGTGAGCGTGTGGAAGTTCACGGCATAGCCGGAAACGCGGATGGTCAGCTGCGGGTACTTCTCGGGGTGAGCCTGAGCGTCGAGCAGCGTCTCACGGTTGAAGACGTTGATGTTCAGGTGGTGACCACCCTTCTCGGCGTAAGCGTCGAGCATGTGGACCAGGTTATCGGCCTGAGTCTCGGAAACTTCAGAAACCTTCATAATGTGTCTCCTTCGATTGATAGGCGCCGGCCGAAACCGGCGCACTAATCAGTAATCGTTATTGTTAGTATAGCACTAACAATAGTTACTCGCCCAGCTGATCAAGGTCGATATCGCCAAAGAACACCTGGTCCTCCTTGCCGAGCGCACTCGGGATGATGGAGAAGGTGTTAGAGATGCCGTCCTGAGCATCGCGGAACGGGAGCTTGGAAACCGAAGACAGCGAAGCGATGGCGCCGTGGCTATCGCGCTTGTGCATGGGGTTAGCACCCGGGGCGAACGGCTGGCCAGCCTTACGGCCGTCAGGCGTAGAACCGGTCTTCTTACCGTACACGACGTTGGAGGTAATGGTCAGAACCGAAGTCGTGGGCACGGAGTTGCGGTAGGTGTCGTTCATGCGGATGTACTCCATGAACTGGTGCACAACGTCGTGAGCGATCTGGTCGACGCGGTCGTCGTCGTTACCGTACTTGGGGAACTCGCCCTCGGTCTCGAAGTCGACGATGATGCCGTTCTCATCACGGACGGGGTGGACCTTGGCGTACTTGATGGCGGACAGGGAGTCAGCCACGACGGAAAGGCCAGCGATGCCCGTAGCGAACCAGCGATGAACGTGCTTGTCGTGCAAAGCCATCTGGATGCGCTCGTAGCAATACTTGTCGTGCATGTAGTGAATGATGTTCAGCGAGTTGACGTACACGCCAGCGAGCCACTTCATCATGTCGTTGTACTTGGCCACAACGTCGTCGTAATCGAGCGTATCGCCCTCGACGGCGCGGTACTTGGGGCCGACCTGCTTCTTGGAGACCTCGTCGACGCCGCCGTTGAGTGCGTACAGCAGGCACTTGGCCAGGTTAGCGCGAGCGCCGAAGAACTGCATCTCCTTGCCAATGCGCATGGAGGACACGCAGCAGGCGATGCCGTAGTCGTCGCCGTGGTAAACGCGCATGAGGTCGTCGTTCTCGTACTGGATCGAGGAGCTGGCGACAGAAGTCTTGGCGCAGAACTTCTTGAAGTTCTCGGGCAGACGGGTCGACCACAGAACGGTCATGTTGGGCTCGGGGCTGGTGCCCATGTTCTCGAGCGTGTGCAGGTAGCGGTAGCTCATCTTGGTAACGAGCGTACGGCCGTCAACACCCATGCCGCCGATGGACTCGGTGACCCACTGCGGATCGCCGGTGAACAGGGCCTGGTACTCGGGGGTACGGGCAAACTTGACCATGCGGAGCTTCATGATGAAGTGATCCACGAACTCCTGGATCTGCTCCTCGGTGAAGGTACCGTTGGCAAGGTCGCGCTCAGCGTAGATGTCGATGAACGTGGAGGTACGGCCGATGGACATAGCGGCGCCGTTCTGCTCCTTGACGGCAGCGAGGTAGGCGAAGTACATCCACTGGATGGCCTCCTGCGTGTTGGTAGCAGGGTTGGAAATATCGAAACCATAGGTCTCGGCCATCATCTTGAGCTCGCCGAGGGCGCGGATCTGCTCCTGCAGCTCCTCACGATCGCGGATGTTGTCGGCGGTCATGACCGTCGGGGTGGAAGCCTTCTGGGCCTCCTTGTCCTTGATCAGGTAGTCGACACCGTACAGGGCAACACGACGGTAGTCGCCGATGATGCGGCCGCGGCCATAGCCATCGGGCAGACCGGTGATGATGTGAGCCGAGCGGCAAGCACGCATCTCGGGGGTGTAGACATCGAAGACGCCGGCGTTGTGGGTCTTGCGCTCGAAGGTGTAGCGCTCGACAACGTTCTCGTCGACCTTGTAGCCGTGCTGGCTGGCGGCCTGGCAAGCGATGCGGATACCGCCGTTGACGTGCAGCGCGCGCTTGAGCGGCTTGTCGGTCTGAAGACCGACGATGGTCTCCTTCTCGCGGTGGGCGTTATCGATGTAGCCAGCGGGGTGGCTCACGATACCCGTAACGGTCTTGGTGTCCATATCGAGGACACCGCCCTGCTCGCGCTCCTTGAGCAGCAGGTCGAGAACCTCGCCCCACAGCTCCTTGGTACGCTCGGTCGGGCCGGCGAGGAACGACTCGTCGCCCTCGTAGGGGGTGTAGTTCTTCTGGATGAAGTCTCGGACGTCAACTTCTCCCGTCCAGATGCCTTCCTTGAAGCCTTCCCATGCCTCCTGCATTGTGTAACCACGCTCCTAGTTACGTGTAATGCGGCGCTCTCTCACACCGCTGCTTATTGAATTCTTGAATGTTCGGCTTGCACTACCGGCTTCTTCCGTTCTTCACCACACGTTGGTGCAGGGAAAACGTTTATCCACCTTGGAACTACAACCCAAAACCCAAGATTTCACCCGTTTGAGAAGGATAACATAGCGACCCTCTCCATCTGGGCTGTTATATGTTTCTTTTTTTATATCATAAGGGCGTTTTTTACAAACCCGCAGGAAATGCGAGCGCGAACAACTACCGTTCACCGATTTGTATGTTATTTTTCCTTGCCTTTGTACGACGTTCGCTCTAGCTGTTATGCCAGCTTTAGCAGGGTAAAGTGTCACAGAGACCCTACAGAAACTGCAGGGCGGCCACAGGATCCCCCGTGGCCGCCCTGTGGCGTGACTAGTTTTTAGCTTTGATTGCCGCTTGGCATTAGGCGGCTGCGGAGGCCTTGTCGGTCGTTGCCTTGCTGTGACCCTGGCCCTCAAAATGCTTGTAGCACCAGCTGGTGACCAGCGGGGTCAAAATAGCCGTCACGATTGCGCAGGCAGCAACCTGTGCCGTAGCCGTCGCGAGCACGGCGCCGCCGTACATGGCCCCGTTGACGCTTGCCATGGCAGCAGGCGTGGCCACATTGGCTCCGGCGCAGCTCGAAATGGCCGCACCTGCGACACCCGTACCGCCCGTGAGCTTATCGACCGCGATGACGGGAATTGCAAAGATCACCGAGCAGATCACGCCGAGCAGAATACCGGGAAGACCGCCATTAATGAGCTGGCCAAAGGTCATGGTCGAGCCCATTGCAAAGAAGACGAGCACGATGATGGCGGAAAGTGCCGGTGCCATCATCTTCTTAAAGCTGGGGAACAGGTTGCCCAGGATAATGCCGACGACGATCGGCAGGATGGCGCCCACGAGCGACCAGCCAATCGGAGCCTGACCGGCGGCGCCGAGCACGATCATCGTGACCGGAGGGCCGACAACGAGCGTGGTGATGGCGACGGCGCCACGCTCGGCCTCGTTGCCCATGGTGCCCATCAGTCCAGCGTACATAGCGTTGTTGGCACCCGTGCAAGCGGCCAGCATCACCATGGCCGAAATGCCAAACAGGTTGTCGTTGAACACATACAGGATGAGCAGCGACACGGCAACGACCACGATCTGCTTGACGGCGATGATGATGGCGCCGCGGGCAGCGGCGGCAGGAGCACTCTTAAACGAAATCGTCGTACCGACGATGAGCAAAAATGCGCCCACGAGCGGGCCTGCACCCTGCTGGGTCATGCCAAGCGTAAAGCTGCCGAGCGTTTTGAACAGGTCAGGGAACAGCGTGTTGAGCAGGCAGCCCAGCAGAAGCGGCACCAAAATATTGGCACCCGGGATGGAGGACATCTTAAAGAACGGCTCCTTTGCCGCCGGCGCCTCCACCGCAGTCGATTCACTCATATATATCTCCTTTGGATGCATGCGAATCGAAGCCGCACGCGCCTATGTCAGAAAGAAGGCGACAACCCCGAGTCGCCAGGGTCGCCGCCAAACGATCACCGCGGGGTATTACCCGTCCAGGACGATGCCGCCGTCGCAGTCACCGATCTCGCCGTTCACGAAGCTGGCAAGGTCGGAAGCGAAGAACAGCACCATCTGCGCAGGCTCGCTGGCCTGGGCGGCGCGGCCCAGAGGAATACCGTTAATGATGCGCTGAGAGTTCTCGTCAGAAAGGATCGACGTCATGTCGGTAAGCGTGAGCGACGGGCACACAGCGTTGCAGCGGACGCCAAACTTGCCGCCTTCCTTGGCGACTGCCTTGGTTAGACCGTTAACACCGGCCTTGGAGCTCGCGTAAGCCGCGGTGCCGAGCAGGCCGCCGCCGATCTTGCCAGCAACAGAGCTCACGTTGACGATAGTGCCGGCATGGGCCGCCTTAAAGTGCGGGTACACGGCGTTCATCATGGTAAAGGTGCCGTTGAGGTTGATGTCGATGGTACGGCGCCACTCAGTGTCATCGATCTCGTCGAACTTCTTGGTGCTGATGACGCCAGCGCAGTTAATCAGGATGTTGGTTTGCGGCAGGTCTACGAAAATCTGTTCGACGGTCTCGCGCGCCTTGGGCGCATCGGCGACATCGAGCTGATAAAACTTGTTGCCCTCGCCAAGCTCGGCCACAGCGGCCTCGCCCTTAGCAGCGTTCCTTGCGATGAGCGCGACATGTCCGCCGCCTGCGACGATGCCCTTGGCGATCTCGAGGCCAATGCCCTGAGTGCCGCCCGTGACAATCGCGGTCTTGCCCGTGAAGTCAAATGCCATGACTCCATCCCCCTTTATGTAAGGTGTCTCCTTGCGGGAAGTTGGAGCATCGCACGTGGCGATTATATGAGTCCCAGTCGTCATGGTGGTGACAACCCCTCGCCTAACCGCGTGCATGATAGTTCTTTGAAACGCTTCAGCAATTGAATGATTTTAAGTCTTTATGCGCTCTTTATATTGCCTAGCGGCCAAGTAGATTTTTGGAACATGCCTAGAAATCTACCGAATGGGATGGTTGGGCGGGGGTATCATCTTTTACCAGAAATAGTTTCTAGTGTTAGGGGTTTTCGGTGGAAGATACCGATTTCCATGAGCTTGGGCGTCAGCTCTTAACTGAGTTTGGCAGCATGCATCAGCGAATTTCGCGCTTTGCGGACAAAGCTCTCGGCGGCGAAATGGCCGTCATGCGCGCCCTCATGCGCGCCGGCGGCTCGCTCACGCCGAGCGAACTCGCCGATCGTGCCTGGGTCTCGAGCGCCCGCATCGCCAATATCCTGCGCGCCCTCGAGGCCAAGGGCTGGGTCGAGCGCGAGCACTCAAAGACCGACCGTCGTCGCGTACATGTCACGGTGACCGACAAAGGATTCCAGGTTATCGAAATCAAACGTCGGGTATTCGAGGACCGCACCGCGGCCTTCCTCGAGCAGCTTGGCGAAAAAGATACCCAAGAGATGGTGCGCCTTCTGAGACGTGCCAACGAAATTATCGACCGCAATCAAGAAAGGAGAGATGCCGAGTGAGGATTCTCAAGCTCTTTAAAAAACATATCCTGGCGCTGTTCGCAGCTATCGTACTTATCGTAATCAGCTGCAACGCCGATCTGGCGCTGCCTACCTATATGAGCGACATCGTCGACGTGGGTGTGCAGCAAGGCGGCATCGCGTCGCCCGTGCCCGACACCATCCGTGCCGAATCGCTCGACGACCTCGAACTCTTTATGAGCACCAAGGACGCCAAGGCTGTGGAGGCCGTGTTTAGCAAGGCGGACAATAACGGCATTCGAACGTACAAGGGCACCGAGGAGGAGCGCGCCGACGGCGGCAAGATTTCCGACATCATGAGCCTGCCCGAGACCGTCGTCCTTTCGTTCAGCCAGGGCATCGATGCCAACTCCATGGGCGACATGACCGGCGCATCTACCGAGGCAAGCGATGGCGGCGGCGCTCAGGCCATGCCCACCCCCGAGCAGATGGCGGCGATGACGCCCGAGCAGCTCGCCGAGATGCAGCAGAAAGCCGCAGCGGCGCAGAACATGCAAAAGCAGATTGATGCCGACGGCGGTAAGATCACCATGAAGGGTCTGCGTCTAGGCGTTGAAGGCGGCCTAATCGACCAGGGCAAGCTCGTGGAGGGCGCCAACGATATGGCGGACAAAATGGGCTCCATGTCGGGTTCCATCGTGACCCAACGCGCCGTGAGCTATGTGCAAGACGAGTACAAGGCGCAGGGCATCGACCCCGCCGACGTGCAGAACGCCTACCTGAGCCGCATGGCGACCACGATGTTTGGTCTGTGCCTAATCTCGCTGGTCGCCACCATCCTGACCGGTGCCGTGGCTTCGCGCACCGCTTGCTCCATCGCCCGCGACCTGCGCCGCGAGACCTTCAACAAGGTTATGCACTTCTCGCCGGCCGAGGTGGGCAAGTTTAGCCAGGCCTCGCTCATCACCCGCTGCACCAACGACATTCAGCAGATCCAGATGGCCGCAACCCTGTTTATCCGCATGTGTCTGATGGCCCCCGTCATGGGCATCGTCGCCGTCATGCGCGTCCTGGCCAACCATACCGGCCTAGAGTGGACCATCGCCGTGGCCATCATCGCGGTCTCGGCCGTCGTCGGCGTGCTTATGGGCCTCACCATGCCCAAGTTCAAAAAGATGCAGAGCTTTGTGGACCGTGTGAACCTTACCGCCCGCGAGCTGCTCGACGGCCTTATGCCCATCCGCTCGTTCAACCGCGAGGAGCATGAGCTCGAGCGTTTTGACAAGGCTTCGCTCGACCTGATGACCACGCAGCTCTACACCAACCGAGCCATGAGCTTTATGATGCCGCTCATGATGCTCGTCATGAACTGCATCACCGTGCTTATCGTCTGGTTTGGCGCGCAGGGCGTGTCCGACGGCGTGATGCAGGTCGGCAACATGATGGCGTTTATCTCCTACACCATGCAGATCGTCATGGCGTTTATGATCCTCACCATGGTTTCGGTCATCCTGCCCCGCGCCGAGGTCGCAGCCGAGCGCGTGGAAGAGGTCATCACCTGCCCCACGAGCATCAACGACCCCGCCTCGCCCAAACTGCCCGCTGCCAGCGCGCCGCGCGGCGAGCTCACCTTCCGTGACGTGAGCTTCCAGTATCCCGATGCCCGCGCCGACGTCATTAGCGGCGTAAACTTCACCACGCACGCCGGCCAGATGCTCGGCATCATTGGTTCCACGGGCTCGGGCAAGTCCACGCTTGTACAGTTGATTCCGCGCCTGTACGACGTCACAGGCGGCAGCATTTCGCTCGACGGCATCGACGTGCGCGACATGACCCTCTCTGAGCTGCGCCGCCGCATCGGTTATATTCCGCAGCAGGGTCGTCTGTTCTCGGGTACCGTCGAGAGCAACCTCAAGTTTGCCGGCGACATGGTGAGTGACGAGGATATGCGCCAGGCAGCACGCGTCGCCCAGGCGGAAGACTTTATCGCCGAGCGCGAGGGCGGCTACGACTCCCCCATCAGCCAGGGCGGCTCCAATGTCTCGGGCGGTCAGCGCCAACGCCTGGCCATCGCCCGCGCGTTGGCCAAAAAGCCCGAGGTCGTGGTGTTCGATGACTCGTTTAGCGCCCTCGACTACAAGACCGACGCTCGCCTGCGCGAGGAGTTGGCCAAAAACGTCACCGACGCCGCGCTCGTGGTCGTGGCCCAGCGCATCGCGACCATCATGCACGCCGACCAGATCATCGTGCTCGACGACGGCCACGTAGTGGGCACCGGCACGCACGAGGAGCTGCTGCGCAGCTGCCCGGCGTACCTGGAGATCGCACAGTCGCAGCTTTCCGCCGAGGAGCTGGGGCTTACCCAAGAAGAAATTGCAACCGTCATGGAAGGAGGCGAGCGCTAATGGCAGACGAGACCAAGACTCAGATTCCCAAGCCCACCCGCCAGCGTGGTCCCATGGGCCGCATGGGCGGCATGCGTCGCGGCGAAAAGGCCAAGGACTTTAAGGGCACCATGAGGCAGCTGCTCGGCTATATCGGCCAGCACAAGATTGCCGTGTTTGCCGCCGTCGCCTTTGCCGTGTGCTCGGTCATCTTTAACATTGTGGGACCCAAGGTGCTCGGCCAGGTTACGACCAAGCTGTTCGAAGGCCTGGTCGCCAAGGTCAACGGCACCGGCGACGTTGACTTTGACTGGATCGCCAAGACGCTCGGCTTTTTGCTCTGCCTGTATCTGGCGAGCTCTGTCTGCAGCCTCATCCAGGGCTGGCTCATGACCGGCGTCACGCAAAAGATTTGCTACCGCATGCGCAAGGAGATCGCCGCCAAGATCGCCGTCGTTCCGATGAGTTACTTCAACGGCCACAGCAAGGGAGACGTGCTCAGCCGCATCACCAACGACGTCGATACGCTGGGTCAGTCGCTCAACCAGAGCGTGACACAGCTCATCACGTCGGTGACGCAGATTATCGGCGTGCTCGTCATGATGCTTTCGATCAGCCTACCGCTTACCGGCGTCACCGTGCTCACGCTGCCGGCAGCCGCGATTATCTTAATGGTGATGATTCACTTCTCGCAGCCGTACTTCCGCGAGCAGCAGCAGGTCCTGGGCACCGTCAACGGCATTATCGAGGAGGATTTTGCCGGCCAGAACGTCATTCAGGTGTTCGACCGCGCCGAGGCCTCGATCGAAGAGTTCGACCGTCAAAACGACCGCCTCTTTATTAGTGGCTGGCGTTCGCAGTTCCTGTCGGGCCTGATGATGCCGCTTATGAGTCTGGTGGGCAACATGGGCTACGTGGGCGTCGTCGTGGTAGGCGCGCAGCTCGCGCTGACCGGCAATGCCACGCCCGGCGACATCCAGAGCTTTATCCAGTACGTTCGCAACTTTACGCAGCCGGTGCAGCAGCTGGGCAACGTGAGCAACACAATGCAGTCGATGGCCGCCGCCACCGAGCGCGTCTTTGAGTTCCTGGCCGCGCCCGAGGAGGAACAGAAAGCTGACGCGCAGATTCCCGAGAAGCGCCCCGGCCACGTGGAGTTTGACCACGTCAAGTTTGGCTACACGCCCGACAAGACCATCATCCACGACTTTAGCTGCGAGGCGCAGCCCGGCCAGACCATCGCCATCGTCGGCCCCACCGGCGCCGGCAAGACCACGCTCATTAAGCTGCTGCAGCGCTTTTACGACGTTGACGGCGGTTCGCTGCGCGTCGAGGGCGTCGACGTGCGCGACTGGGACCGCGCGGCGCTGCGCGGCGAGTTTGCCATGGTGCTGCAGGACACCTGGCTGTTTAACGGCACCATCCGCGAGAACATCCGCTACGGACGCCCCGACGCGAGCGATGCCGAGGTCGAGGCCGCTGCGCGCGCCGCACGCTGCGACCACTTTATTCATACGCTCGCCGGCGGCTACGACTTTATGATCAACGAGGAAGGCACCAACCTGTCGCAGGGTCAGCGCCAGCTCGTGACCATCGCCCGTGCCATTTTGGCCGACCGCCCGGCACTGATTCTGGACGAGGCGACTTCCAACGTCGATACCCGTACCGAGGAGCTCATTCAGCGCGCCATGGATGCGCTGATGCAGGGCCGTACCAGCTTTGTCATCGCGCACCGCCTGTCCACGATCCGCAACGCCGACGTGATCTTGGTAATTCGCGACGGCGACATCGTCGAAAAGGGCACGCACGACGAGCTGCTCGCCCAAGGCGGTTTCTACGCCGACCTGTACAACTCGCAGTTCGACGAAGCAGCATAAATTCGGCCGCAAGGAGCGAATAACGCCCGAGAACGGGGGCGCAGGACAACCTGCGCCCCCGTTTTTTCGTCCACGGCACTCGAGTTAGCTCTCTTGGGGCCCGATTGACAGCCCCTTCCGGACCCTGTGGCCAAAAAAGGTCAAATATGAGTACTGTTACATTTTTAGTAACAGCCAAAACTGCCCCAAATGCCGCCCTCGCAGCTTGCATGCGCCTCTCAATTAGTCAAACAGCTCTATAGCGGGCTAATATGCGTCGACGTTAATGAACATATTTGCTGTTATGTCCATTGTTTTGCTAAAGTAATATGGCACTACAATAGCAACAGTACTCATATTTGGCATTTTTTCCCACTGGGCTTGGAAAGCGCCGAAGACCTACCGATGCCGGCAAGCAAACCACATCCTGGTGCAAGGGGGACAGGTTAATCTGCACCAACCTGGTGCAAAGTAACCTGTCCCCCTTGCACCAACCCCTTGGCAACCCCGGCAACGTCGACGTCTTGGAAACGACAGCGAGCGGGTCGCATTTGAGGCAAGGCGACGTGAAGCGATAGGGCGCTGACCTTTTGGTCGCGCCCTTGAAGTCGAACGTCAGATTGTCCTAATGCGGCCCGCGCAGCGTCGGCCGGTTACGGCGTTTGGTAAAACCGCGTAACTAAATCCGTTCCGCGATCTCGTGGATGAGGTAGTCGGTCTTTTCCCAGCCCAGGCACGGGTCGGTGATCGACTTGCCAAAGACGCCGCCGTCGACCGGCTGGTTGCCGTCCTCCAGGTAGGACTCGATCATAAAGCCCTTGACCAGCTTGGAGATGGACTCGTTGCGGCGGCAGCTGTCGAGCACCTCCTTGCAAATGCGATACTGCTCCAGCGGACGCTTGCCCGAGTTGTCGTGGTTGCAGTCGATGACCGCCGCCGGGTTGGCGTAACCGGCATGCTCGGTATAACGCTCGGCCAGGCGCTCCAGGTGCTCGTAGTGGTAATTGGGGTAGGTGCGACCGTCGAGACCAATGTAGCCGCGCATGACGGCGTGTGCGAGCGGGTTTCCGTCGCACTCAACCTCCCAGTTACGGAAGATGAAGCTCTGATGTGCCTGGGCGGCGTAGATGGAGTTGAGCATGACGGTGGTGGAACCGGCGGTGGGGTTCTTCATGCCGACGGGCACCGAAATGCCGCTCGACACCAAGCGATGCTCCTGGTTTTCGACCGAGCGCGCGCCGACGGCAACGTAGCTCAGCAGGTCGACGAGGTACTGGTAATTAGAGGGGTAGAGCATCTCGTCGGCGGTAAAGAAGCCAGTCTCCTCGATGACGCGCAGGTGCATGTGGCGGATGGCCTTAACGCCTTCGAGCAGGTCATCGGGCGCCTCGGGGTCGGGGTTGTGCAGCAGACCCTTGTAGCCGGTGCCCTTGGTGCGCGGCTTGTTGGTGTAGACGCGCGGAATGATGATGAGCTTGTCCTTGGCCTCCTCGGCGACCTTGGCCAGTCGGTTCATGTACTCAAGCACCGAGTCCTCGCGGTCGGCAGAGCACGGGCCGATGATGAGCACCTTGCGCGCGTCCTCGCCGGTAAAGACCTTGGCGACCTCGGCGTCGAATGCCTGCTTTTTGGCGGTAAGCTCGGCGGAAAGCGGCATTTCCTCGCGGATCTCCATGGGAATCGGCAGCCTGCGTTTGAAATCCATGGCCATGCGGGGCCTCCTCAATCAAATAAGTCAAAGTGTGAATTGTCGAATGCTCGGCATTATCCGCTGTCGCACGCTAAAGTGCAAGCACGACCAACCAAAAAGGGAACGGATGACACGAGGACTTGCTTACCACGAGAGTGGATAATCTCCCGTTTTCGGCCTATGTCCGCGCCAAAAGCGGGAGATTATCCACTCTCGTCGAGCAAGCGTCCGAAAATCCTCGCTCGTGACCTACCAAAAAGGGACAGGTTTATTCTGGCAGGTTTTATCTGGGCAAACGCCAAAACCACCACAAAGGGGACAGGCACCTTTGTGGTGGTTTGCTCATGGCGGTCTTCTGGCGAAAACTAAGTGAGTAGACTTTTTGCGAAAGGCCAAGCACGCCCCAAAACGCCACAGCTCTGGCCTGCGGTTTTATTGAGCTTGTACCGCGATGTGCTCGGCAGGTTCCAAAAAGCCTACTCACTTGCATTTGGGGCGCGCCGGATAGGTGAAAATACCACCGCAGAAGAGGTACTTCTTTCGCGGTCTTTCGCGGCATCCTTTGCTACCACGGTTTCAATCGTCTCAATCTGTAACATGTAGAGGTAAAATCGCCGTTTTGCTGTTACAGATCAAGACGATCAACATAGTGCGAGTTGAATAGTCTCAATCTGAAACGGATGGAAACGTTATTACCAGCCAAGTGTTACAGATTGAGATAAACGCAGGAGCGGCAGCGTTAGATCAATCCTCCGCAAAGTAATTCGGAGAGAATCTGGTCCTAGGGTTATCTACCAGGTACGATATGTGCACTTATATTTCGTCTCAAACCCAGGCATTCCGTTCCCGCGTGGGCTTAACGCTGCACCTGTATAGAGGATCGTTTGCCCCGTACGAGAATAAGAGGTTTTGAAAGACAACCTCTTGTATGTCTGGTCGAAGCAATCAACATTCTCGCTCGGGTAGCTCGCGGTGGAGAACGATTTGTAGGTGTCCAAGACATCCGCCGTCACAAGACGACAAGGTGCAACAGAACCCGTATCTGGCTGCGCCGTCGCATAATTGGGAATTGCGCCCATCGACAGTGCAAGCATAAAACATGCGGCCAATGCCTTCGCCAAGTTCTTCGATATATGTCGTTTCATGGTTATCTTCCTCTCCTAGTTTTTGCTGTCGTTCGTCTTGAATAGCTGCGCGTACACATTACCGATCCATTTCGAATCACCTCCCATTTCTCGAGTAACGAAGTGCGAATCATCTCGTGTGAGCAAGACGGAGCCATCGCAGAGCGATTCGAGATTCCCGATAAGATGGGAAGAGATAATGACATGCGCTCCCCTACCTGCTTCATCTCTAAGAGCATTCGAAACGATTGCGACATGTCCCACATCAAGCGCATTCATGGGCTCATCCAAAAGGACGACTTCGCAATAGGACATATACGCCATCGCCACATTGAGTAATTGTCTATTTCCATCAGACAGCCTAGATACGGGCGTATTCTTCAACCCAGTCAAGTCAAAGCGATCAAGCACTTGGTCCAAAGTGCGAGGTGAATGCCAAATTCGCCTGCATCGGTCGAGATGGAAAGCGACTGTCATGTATGGAATCAATAGAGACGGCCCATTCGGAACCAAGAAGAATTCCTTTCTCATTTCCTCACAGTCGACACATGCTTTTGCATGAAAACAAAGAGAACCTGACACGCGCACTGATGGCCCAGCGTCTCCCCAAAGAGCATTAAGTAACGTAGTCTTGCCATATCCATTTGGCGCGACAAGACCCCATATCTGGCCAGCGGGCATATCAAACTGCAATCCCTTTGCCAGCTGGTTTTTTTCAACCGTCAACACATCCAGCGACAGAGAGAGCAAGCTTTTCTCGCCCAAACTATCCGGACTAATATGGTTCCAGGCCCAGCGATTCTTGCTTTTTAGACGCGAAAACGAGATGATTCCCAACGCACAGACAACAAGCGTGCCCATTACGGCAAAGAAACAGTGCAGCGCACTGGCTTCAGGAACGAGTGATACCTCAGCTCCATTGGCGTAAGAAGCGCCGCCGAGTGCAAGCGAAGAGACAGAATAGCTCGGCACCATATACGGCAGCAACGCATGCCATGGAGCATCTTTGCTCGCATAAAACGGAAGCTGGCTTATGCCCCCCACAAGAGCGACCACCATGGACGAAATGGCCCTGTTTCTGCTTCCTGCGTATACGCACACGCCCAAACAAGCAAACATCATAGACAACGCAGCCTCAAAGACAGCAAATAGCCCAAGCTGAACTAACACAGTTCTTTCGACCACGTCACCATACTGAATGAATACGACTGGGTACTCCGTCTGACCGGCACCGTTAAGCACCGTTGCCAATACAAAACAGGGAGCCAACGCCAGAACCAAAACCGTCATCGATGCAATGCCAGAGACGAGAACGCGGCATGCATTCATCTCTAACTTTGACAACAAAGCCCGATCGTAGAACCGCTTTCCATCCCCCTCAAGCGACATATAGAGGACGAGAACCGGAACTAAAAGCCACGCTATTGCAGGAACAGCGCCGCAATAATATGCAAGAAGAATCATCCCAGGCATTTTTGTTGTTGAGCCGTACGATTCCGGATGGGGCAGCATTGCTATGGCTCGGGGAAGACGCTCTTGGGCCTCAAGAGATAGCTCCGAATCAACGCCATTCAAATAACCGAGTCGGTATTCCTTGAGCAATAGATTGTCGTAATCGGCAATCGCATCGTAATACCCTCTGGAATCTGCCTTGTTTTCAAGCGCTCGATCAAGACACGCCCTTTCGTCGGCAATGATGCTGTTGAGCTCCTGTGGGGCGGTGTCATAAACGCCGCCAGAGACTTGAGAGGCCAACAATGCCCTCTGCTCCTCGATGGAACCTCTGCCATATAGATAATCTGCCCCCGTTGGAACGGATAGAAAAACCGGGATGCAGAATACGAGCGCGAGCAGCGCCGTCAACAACATAATTCCCCGGTTGCGCGCAAGAACTTCTAAATTAAGCCGTACATATGTGAGGCAATCACAAACCTTCACAGCAAGCACCTCCGGTTCGCAACACACGGATCGTCGGACCCGTTGTCCGGAAGTATCGCCTTCATCGTCTGAACTGTCTGTAGACGTGCGGGATGGACTTATGATCTTGTTTGTCTACAGGCTTCTACCTGCCATTTTCTACAACATCAGCTATAAGACAAAATACTTTATCTCTAAGTTCACGCTCCGAGTGAACTCCAAGCAAGGCATAGCTCTTGCTCTTGGCCTCTTTGACGGTTCCCCGAGCAACATTAAGATGCGCGCAAATCTCGGTGGTTCTATTGCCATCAAAAACGCATGCCATGATGTCGGCATAAAGCGGCGTGAAGCCAAGCCTCAAGAAAGCCTCACGCACGGCATCGCGTCGATCACCCGCCCGAGCTGCATCTTTCAAACGCAAGGATAGCAGCGAATAAGTCAGAAGGATAAGTACGACAAGGAACGCGATCACGCGTAAAGCAGGCAAAAGGACGCCAACGGACTCACCGCTCCCAACGGACTCAAAGAAAATGTACAGTCGACTCACTGCATCGTGAGCCCAGAACGCTATTCCGGCACCCGCGGATACCGAAGAAAGACTCAGTTCAGGTGAGCAACATAAATGCATTTCTGTCATCCGCCGTATAACGGCATAGCAACACAGGGCCAAAAGCACTGTGGCTATCGATAGGATTATCACATCATGCTCAAAGCTGAAGCATACGAGGATTTCCTCGATGCCCATTCCAGACGCATACATAAACAGGAAGCAGGCGAAGACTATCCTGCAGTTCCGATTGGACGATGAGAGCCTCAGTGATTCTGAACGGTGATCATGGTCATTTGTTGCGTCGAAATGCCACGTATCCTTTGACGAAAGAAGTTCAGCCGTCGCCTCCGAAATGCTTTTATATCCGGTTTTAGTCAAGGCCCGCGACAAATAGGTACGGGCGGTAGACGGGGAAATATCCAAGGCAGAAGCAATCTCCTCGTACGTTTTTCCCTCTATCCTCATAGAGAAAACCGCGGACTCCCTTTGAGAAAAACCCAAAGTCGCAGGGATATCGGCAACTGCAGAGCGTTTTCCTCCTAATTTGGCATCCGCAGAAAAAGCGCTCGTTAAGTCGGGTAACGATCGCATTATGGCCCTGACAAGGATGCTGCCCAAGACAGTCACCAGAAGCAGTGCGATCTCTTGACGCCCACCAAAGCTCAGGAGCACAGCTCCGATGTTTATATTGCGCGAAAACAAACAATCCAAATCAAGAGCAACGGCAGCATTACCAAACGCAAGAGGTTCGACGAGCGAGACAGCAACCCCCATCTCGGCGTTAACGGAAAGGATAGAACCGATGGACTCCATCAACGAGGCGAGAAGAAACTGAAGGCCAACAAGCAAAGCAATCAAGAGTACAACGGGGCTGTAAAGGGCGAGCTCAGGATACCCATGGAGAACAGGGCCATCGGCTACATGTTTCCCCGTTGATCCCGCACGCATGTTTGTGAATTCACCGCCAAGCGCCCAAGAACAGCAAGCGACAAGCAAGGGGGCTAGCAACAACAAAATGAACGCGAGCGCCGAAACCACACCATGAAATTGATGAAACACATTAAGAGATACCGTGAACATCGCGAGAAGTGCAATATCTACGAGCATAAGTCCAAAAAGCCGTTTGGAAATACCCGGTCTCACGGGGCGAGAGATGAGACCCACACAGAAGCCCGAAAGCAGATGCAGACCGATAAGAACGGTGCCAGAAAGGCCCGCATAAATACTTGGCGCCATACAATACAGACCAGCCGCCCCTATAAACAACATAATTGAATGCCAGAGGAACGAGCGCTTTACGTTTTGTAGATCAGCCGCCTCGATTGCCATAAATTCAAAGCTCCTAGATAGCATTTTGGCTATTTTAACATCGGCCCCAGCGTTAAAAAACTGTTACCCGAATTAATCAATATACCCCCTCCGCTAAAAGGCACCACGCTCATCCTCCACTTCTGGGAGCGCTAGCCTGTCAAAAGGGGACAGGTTTATTTTGGTAGGTTTTATCTGGGCAAACGCCAGGCGCCGCGAGGGAGCCGCCTTCCCTCGCGGCGGTTTTCTAGCAGAAAAACCAAGTGAGTAGGCTTTTTTCAGGAAGCCAAGCACGCCCCAAAACATCACTGCCCTGACCTGCGGTTTTATTGAGCATTTGTCCCGATGTGCTCGGCAGGTTCAAAAAAGTCTACTCACTTGTATCTGAGACGCACCAGGTTGGCAAAAACCGCCGCGAAAGGGCCCCTGGTCCCTTCGCGGCGGTCATACGCCTCTGATTTTGCGACGATTTTGCCCGCTTGTTACTCGCTGTAGCGGGTGGCGATGGCGGCTCGCACCATGCCGGTACTCATGAGGTAGGTCACCAGGAAGTAGCCACCATAGGCCGCCAGGAAGATTGCACAGGTGAGGCCCACGGTGCCGCCGATGCTCATAGCTCCGAACGTGCTCACCAGCTCGATGATCACCTTAAGTGCCACAAAGGAGTGCGCCAAGCCCACTGCCAGCGGGAACAGGAAGAATACCGCTTGCTGCGCCATCACCGAATGGCAAATCTTGCGGTCCTCACAGCCGATCTGTGCCAGCACACGATAGCTGCGGCTGCCGTCGGCCACGTTGGAGAGTTGCTGGATCGACAGAATCGCCGCGCATGCAACGACCAATACAAAGCCGACGTAGATGGCTAGGTAGCTAATAAGACCGTTCATTTGCGCTGCTTGCGTGTACATCTCGGAGCGTGTGATGAAGGTTCCCCACGACCCCGACTCCTTGCCGTCAACGAGCAGATTGTCGAGCACAGTGTATTTAATGCTCTCGTCTGCCTCGGTCGTATCCATCCCCTGTTTGTAGTTAACGAGCAGGCTACTGGAATACGGCTGCAGATTAAGTTGGGACAACAGCTCGTCGGCAACGACGACGGTACCCGGATTACTGCCCATCGCCGAGTTGGCGATGGCCGCCGTATCTTCGTCCGACTTATCGGTTGCGGGCTTGAGCGTATGCCCGCCCAAGGTAAGGGCATGGCCGCCAGCCATATACTTGGTGTACAGGTCGACCAGCTCGCCGCCCATATCACACGTGAGCAGATACTGGTCGTGACCGATGTGCACCGGCTCCTCGCCCATCATCTGACGCAGTTTGTTGTACTGGCTCGCCGGCGTCACAAACAGACCCATCGCATCGGCATTGCTACCCCCGAACGCCTTGGGAAGCTTTTCGCCCATGGTCTTGCACATCTCACTTGGAGTCACCGAAGGATCCGAGCCGCCAAGCGGGTAACTCAGATACGAATCGATCTGCACATGCTCACCGGCAACATCGGCGATATTGACCTTCTTGCCGGTCTCGTCGTTGTTGTCCGCCGACTTGCCCTTAATACCGTCTGCAACGTTATCGTGATCGATACGATCGCCGTGCCATGCGGAGTACAAATCGACCGTACTATCGGCCAGCACCATTCGATCGGCCTCAGACGGATTGAAAGACTCTTTGTAGAAGTCGAGCGTATCGGGCGTGTAATAGACATACGTCTGAGACATGTCGGCCGGATTATAGCGCTCCAGGTTTTCGTTCATCACGTTGGCAATCGACATACCGCACGTCACCGAGGTGATGGCCAAAAACAGGAGCATCGCGATGACGCCCATCGAAAAGCACACCGTGTTGACCTTGGCCGCAAGCTGGCGCACGGTAAACATGTTGAGGCCGCGCCAATACACGCCGCGCAGGCTCTGCAGCAGCTTGATGAGCATGCCCGAGAGTCCCCAGAACAGGGCAAAGGTGCCCACGGTAACCATAGCGGTCGTAATACCAAACTGGTTCATGGCCTCTTGCAGCTTGCTGTCCGTCGCGGTTAGCGGGAACCCATCACGTAGCAGACGGTAATAGGCCACGCCCACAAGCACCACGCCCACGGCAAAGATGGCAATCGCGATCCAGGGGTTGCGCGTCTTGATGCTCTCGTTGCGACGCTCGGCACCCATAAGCTCGATGAGTTTGGTACGACGCACGGCGCGAAGGTTCAGCAGTAGCGTGAGCACAAACATTACGAGCATGCAGGCAAGGGTCAGGTTGAACGCATGCACCGAGAAAAAGAAGTGGAAATTGACGATCTGTGTCTTAAAAAGCGAGGCCGTAAAGAACGTCATGAGCTGGGAGAGTCCCACACCCAGCACAATGCCGGCGACAAAGGCCACGACCGACACTATCACCGTCTCGAGCGCCATGATCGTGGCGACGCGTCCGCGCCCCATGCCGAGCACCTGATACAGGCCAAACTCCTTCTTGCGGCGTTTCATGATGAAGTTATTGGCATACACCATCAAAAAGGCCATGACACCGGCCAAAAAGTACGTCAGGTCGCCGAGCATGCTGCCCATAACCTGCGCCAAGCCCTCTTCATCGATTCCGGCGATGTCGACCTGCATCGAGATGGTGTTAAAGGCATAGAAGACCGTGACGCCCAGGGTGAGCGTCAAAAGGTAGACGAGGTAGTCGCGGCCGGCGCGGCGGACGTTACCCCAAGCGAGTTTACAGAGCATCGGAGCCCTCACCGCCCATCATGGCAACGACCTCCATTATGCGGTCGAAGAACTCTCGGCGGTCGGTGTCGCCACGGCGCAGCTCGGTGAAGATCTTGCCGTCGCGGATAAACAACACGCGGCTCGTGTAGCGGGCAGCAAAGCTGTCATGCGTGACCATGAGCACGGTGGCGCGCAGGCGGCGATTGAGGGCCTCCAGGCTCTCGAGCAGCAGGCGGGCGCTCTTGGAATCGAGGGCGCCGGTGGGCTCGTCGGCCATGATCATAGTGGGGTCGGTGACGAGCGCGCGAGCCGCGGCAACGCGCTGCTGCTGACCGCCGGACATCTGGTAGGGATACTTGTCGAGCACCTGACTGATGGAGAGGCGCGCTGCCACATCCTGCACGCGGGTTGAGATCTCTGCCGAGTTTGTGCGGGCGATGGTGAGCGGCAGGGCGATGTTCTCGCGTGCCGTGAGCGTATCAAGCAGGTTGGAGTCCTGGAAGATAAAGCCGAGCTCCTCGCGGCGGAACTGCGAAAGCTTAGCCTGCTTCATGCGCGTCACGTCCTGCCCGTTGATGCGGATCGTGCCACTTGTGGCGCTATCGATGGTCGACACGCAGTTGAGCAACGTCGACTTGCCCGAGCCCGAAGCGCCCATGATGCCAACGAATTCACCGCGGTTGACGGTAAAGCTGACGTCGTTGAGCGCACGGGTCACGTTGCCCAGCGCTCCATATACCTTTTCGAGATGCGCGACCTCCAGTACCGGGGTCGCCATGTGCGTGGTTTGCATACCGAGTCCTTTCTTGCGATTAGTCTACGGCATCTATAGTCGCAAGAAGCCGAGTCGGCTACCATCGATATGGCTTACGCTTGCCTTACCGTTGTGTAAGGTACGGGCAGCTAGCCTGCCACGTGTTGATGTTGAGAGAGGACTCCTGTTGAAGACTGTTCATGTTGCCGCTGGGATCATTCGCAAGGAAGGATCCGACGAGCTACTGGCCGTGCAGCGCGGCTATGGCGACATGCAGGGACTTTGGGAGTTCCCCGGTGGCAAGCTCATGCGCGGCGAGACGCCCGAAGACGCCGTACGCCGCGAGCTCATGGAAGAGCTGCAGGTGAAGGTCACCAACCTGCGCGATTTCTACACCGTTGAGTATGACTACCCCGATTTTCATCTCTCCATGGAGTGCTACTACTGCTCGCTCGCCGATGAATCCGATGAGCCTCAGAAGCACGACCGCCAGCTCGATATCCGCTGGATTCCGCGCACCTCGCTTGCCACGGTGGAATGGATGCCCGCCGACAAGGGGCTTATCGATGCCCTGATTGAGCTGAAGGAAGACCGGCTCGAGGCAAGCTCCGCCGATGACGCCGCGCCCAACACAGCCGACAAACCCGCCACCAAACCCAAGCGCGCACCTAAGCGCCGTAGCAAAAAGCGCCCCAAGCCCGGTCTGCTCGACGGCGTCGATACCTCCGACCTCTCCGCCGACGAGCGCGAACTGGTGCGCCGTCGCGCCGCCATCAAAAAGTCCATGAAGGGCAACAAGCGCGCCAACACCAAGCCCGAGCTGCTCGTACGCCAGCGCCTGCGCGCAGCGGGCCTTACGGGCTATCGCTTGGAATGGAAGGTTCCCGGCAAGCCCGACATCGCCTTTCCCGGGCGCAAGATCGCTATTTTCGTCAACGGTTGCTTTTGGCATCGCTGCCCTAAGTGCAATCCGAGCCAGCCAAAGCGCAATGTTGAGTTTTGGGAGGCAAAGTTCCGTCGCAACGTCGAGCGCGACCGAGCCGCCATCTCCGCGCTTACCCAAATGGGCTGGACACCCATAACCATCTGGGAATGCGAGCTCAAAAAAGACCACATCGACGCCACGATGGAAAAGGTCATCGAGCAGGTGCGCGCCGCAGAGCCGCAGCGCTAGGAACGAGCCATCCACACGCCCCACACAGGCGAGCCACATCCGCGCCACAAACCTTAGAAAGCCCTTAAGCTCAAAACCTTTCAAGAGTGTTACTCGATACTTCTGACCTGCAGTTTCATCGTAAAACCAAACCAGGTTAAGCCTTTCTTTAGCGCTTCTTTGCAGCAGCCGCGGCATAATACTGCCAGCGCACGGGACCTAGCAGCATACCCCGAGCGCAATCTTTTGGTGGACATCGAGGAGGCCGCATAAGCATGCATTCTTCCAATGACGCAGCACAGCAGCCATCCCTAAATCATGCAAACCTTTTCTCCTTCCCCCCGACACAGAGAAACGGTCTCCTCGACTCCCCCACCACAAAAGCCAAACGCTCAACCGACCAGAGCCACAACTTGCGAGCATCGTTCGAAAAGCTCCAAGCATCCCTAGACAAAACCTTCCCCAACCAAGCCCGGGCATACTAACCCCTCATCAACAAAGTAGCCCTCACGCTCCATTATTTCCACCTAACGCCACAAGGGCGACGACCTCGAGTAGGTCAACTTGGGAGGGACGAGGGCTTAGTTCCCCAATCTTTCCGCAGGGGGCAAAAAGCCTCGCCGCACGAAGTGCGCAGCGAGGCTTTTTGCATGCCCGAGGACGATTGGGGAACTAAGCCCTCGTCCCTCCCCGGGATATGTAGCGAGTCGGAGTACCCTTGCTGTTACTCTGCTTTGCCCACAGAGTTGAGGTTGGTCATGCGGATCTTAACCAGCTCGGTGATCTCACGCATGCCCTCCTTGGCCGGCTTCTTGGGGTCGAAGCAGGCGGGGTTCTCGGCCATGTAGGCCATGAAGCCCTTGGTGTAGGCCTGACGCAGCTCAGTGGCGTAGTTAACCTTGCAGATGCCGTTCTTCACGGCCTCGGCGACCTGCTCATCGGGCACGCCGGAGGTACCGTGCAGAACCAGCGGCACGTCGACGGCGTCGCGGATGGCCTTGACCACGGACTGCTCGATGTGCGGATCGCTCGTGTACACGCCGTGGCTGGTACCAACGCCAATGGCCAGCGAGGTGCAGCCGGTGCGCTCGACGAACTCCTTGGCCTCGGCTGGATCGGTGTAGGGGCTCTCGCCCTCAACCGCGGGACCGTCGTCCTCCTTGCCGCCAACCTTACCGAGCTCAGCCTCGACGGGCACGCCCATGGCGCGGCCGGCATCGGCGACGGACTTGGTCAGGGCGATGTTGTCCTCGAAAGACTCGTGCGAACCGTCGATCATGACAGAGGTGTAGCCAGTGCGGAAAGCCTGCATGCAGCGGTCATAGCCATCGCCGTGATCGAGGTGCAGAGCGACGGGCACGGAAGCGCGCTCGGCGGCAGCCTTGACCATGCCGTAGAAGTAGTCCAGGCCAGCGGTCTTAATGGTGCCCGGGGTGGTCTGCATGATGACGGGGGACTTGGTCTCCTCGGCAGCGGCCAGAACGGCCATAACAAACTCGAGGTTCTCGACGTTGAACGCGCCGACGGCGTAGTGGCCGGCCTGTGCGTCCTTGAGCATCTTTTCGGTGGTAACAAGTGCCATGAGCGTTTGCTCCTCTCCCTCGCCCGCATCTGGACATCGGGCGTACGTGTCCGCAAGGCGTTTTACCTTGCGTTTTACTGCGCTCATTGTATGAAATTCAGCGGCTTTGCATGTGCGAGATATTGAGCCCATGCAGGTCAATACAGTCGTTTTTGAAAAGTAAACGGAAGGAATTGGAGCCGAGTGGGCGTATTCGATATTGAATTTTGGGCGTTCAGCGTCTTTCTTTTATAGAAAAGATAAGTAATCGAAAGGCGTTTTCTTACTCAAAAAGAAAATGAACGAAAATAGACTCAACACAATTCCTACAAATTTAGCCGAGAATGGAGCAAACATGGCCCATGCAACAACCCGAGCTTTCGCTGATGAGCGTCGTGCCGCCATTATGGAAATGCTCGAACATAACGCCTCGGTGCAAGTGGCAGAAATCGCCCAGACCTTTGGCGTGTCCTCCGTTACCGCCCGCGCCGACCTGGACGCGCTCGCCGAGTCCGGCAAGTTGCGCCGCACGCATGGTGGCGCTGTGTCTCTCCAGAAGCGACTGACCGTATCCACCCAGGATCGCCGCATCAACGTCAATGTCGCCGCCAAGCAGGCCATCGCGCAAAGCGCCATCGAGCTCGTCGGCAATGGCGACACGCTGCTCGTCGACTCGGGCACCACGGCGCTCGAGTTCGTCCGGCTCCTCGATCAGCGCGACGGCATCACCGTCATCACGGCCGACATTACCATCGCCGATTACATCGACGAGAGCATGCCCTCGGTCGATGTCGTCATGCTGGGTGGGGCACTGCGCAAAGGTCATCGCTATCTGTACGGTCCACTTACCATGCAGGCGCTCCAAATGGTCCACGCCGACCTTGCCGTCATGTGCCCCGGCGCTTTTGTCCCCCGCTGCGGCTTTACGACCGACTTTCCCCAAATGGCCGAGACCAAAACGGCCATGATCGCCGCAGCCCATCAAAGCGTCGCCCTCATGGACGCCAGCAAGGTTAACGGACGCGGCATGTACCGCTTTGCCGAGCTGGCAGATGTCGACACCATCGTGATGGACCGTGACCCCGATCATGCCGTTGCCACCTCAATCGCCGAGATCGTCGACGACGCCCGCCCAAATCTCCTCATCGCTGACGCTTAAACAAAAACCACCACAAAGGTGCCTGTCCCCTTTGTGGTGGTTGAGCGTTAAAAGCGAAATATCGCTACTTGGAAAGCTCGTCGGCGAGGGCCTCGATCTGAGCGCGCGAGGCGTCGTTGAGCGACCCCAGCACAGTCACCTTGTTCTGCGCCAGGGTGATGTCCTTCATACCCTCGAGCTCCTTAGTCATAACCTTGGCAGCGGTGGGCGCCCAGGAGCCGGCCTCGACGAGCGCCACGGTGCGGTTCTGGTAGGCATGCTCGGCGAGCGTGTGGATAAAGGTGCTCATGAACGGGAAGATCTCGCCCTGATAGGTAATGGAGGCGAGCACCAGGCGGTCGTAGCGGAACGCATCCTCAACAGCCTCGGCCATATCGTCGCGAGCCAGGTCAAAAACGGAAACCTTCTGGCCGCGGGCCTCGAGCGCAGATGCGAGCTCTTCAACGGCAGCCTTCAGATGCCCATACACACTCGCATAGGCAATCGTGATGCCCTCGTCCTCGGGCTGATAGCTCGACCAGGTATTGTAGGTGTCGAGGTAATAGCCCAGGTTCTCGGTCAGCACGGGGCCGTGAAGCGGGCAAATGATCTGGATGTCCAGATTGGCGGCCTTCTTGAGCACGGCCTGCACAAACTTGCCGAACTTGCCCACGATGCCAAAGTAGTAACGGCGCGCTTCGCAAGCCCAGCCCTCGGGATCCTCGATGTCGTTGGCGCCAAACTTGCCAAAGCCATCGGCACTAAAGAGCACCTTGTCGGTGGCCTCGTAGGAGAACAACACCTCGGGCCAGTGAACATTGGGGGCACCGACAAAGGTTAGGCTGTGGCCGCCCAGGTCGAGCACGTCGCCATCTTTGACGACCGTCTTGCGCTCGGAGAAGTCGGTGCCAAAGTAGTTGACCATCATGCGGAAAGCACCCATGCTAGCCACAATCTGCGCCTGGGGATAGCGCTCCATAAAGGCGGCGATACCGGCGGAATGATCGGGCTCCATGTGATGGACAACCAGGTAGTCGGGCGTACGGCCATCGAGCGCGGCCTCGAGGTTGCCGAGCCACTCGTCGACAAGGCCAGCGTCGACCGAATCGGCGACAGCAATTTTATCGCCCAAGATAACATAGCTGTTGTATGCCATGCCGTTCTCGGACACGTCGTACTGGCCCTCGAACAGATCGATGTCGTGATCGTCGACGCCGATGTAGCGGATATCCTTGGTGATCTCCATCAGGCAAAGCCTCCTAGATAGACAAAAGAACCCGTCTATCATAGCACTCGCCTTTAGAGCCACAGCTATCTACCGGCATCCTTACCGATTGTTATTGAGGCAGAATATACCGCTGTTGACCTGCAAAAACTATGCGCGCGGTATCGCCGTGCTATGTCGAATAATGAGCTGGCCGGGAATACGAATGGCAACGGTTTTGCCCGCCGTACCCGCCTCGGGAACCGCATGCTCGAATACCTCGCGTCCGCGCTGATGCAGATCGAATCGCACGGTCGTGAGCTCGTTGTGTGCCACAAAATCATCGAGCGAATCGTCGACGCCGACCACGCTTACGTCCTCGGGCACGCGCAAGCCGCTATCGCGCAGCGCTGCAATGGCGCCATTTGCCATCTGGTCGTTTGCCGCGTAAATCGCCGTCATGGTGCGATCGTGCTCGGCCAGGTACCTGCCGGCCTCGTAACCGCTGTTAGCAGACCAGTCACCCTCGAGCGGCTCTACCGGCTCGATGTGTTTACGCTCGAGAGCATCTTGCCAACCGGCGCGACGAAATTGCTCGTCGACCGAGAACGACGGGCCGCCGATATAACGAATCTGCTCGTGTCCCAGCTCAAACAGATGATCCATGAGCAACAGCGAGCAGCCGTAATGATCGGAGTCAACCGTAGTCACCCGCGGGTGCGCATACATGGTAACGATGACCGTGCCAATACCCGGCAACGGATCGAACGTCTCAAAATCGGGAGCCATACGGCTCATGCCGATAATGATGCCGTCCACGGGCAGCGCGGCCATACGACGTGTTGCCTCGGCAAGAGAGAATTCCTCGGTCTTGGACATCTCGACCAGTGTGATGGCGCAATTATGCTCGCGGGCAGCGCTGGCGATGCCGTCGATCATTGAGAGGTTGCCAAACTTGGTGACATCGTTGACGCACAGGCCGACCGAATGGTAACGGCCGTCACGCAGCGAGCGACCGGCATAACTCGGACGAAAGCCGAGCTCCTGCATAGCAGCCTGCACGCGCTGGCGCGTCTGCTCGTTAACGTTAGGCAAGCCGTTGGCGACGCGCGAAACCGTCTGCTGCGAAACGCCAGCAGCGCGGGCGACGTCGGCCATGGAGACCGGACGCGAACTGGTATCGTTGGACGGGCGCCTTGCCACAGGATCACCTTCACCCTTGCGAGATCTGAATAACGTGCACGCCGGCCCCGTGCAGAATTTAGCCCGCGCGGAGGGCAGCTATCGTTGGACGCATGTTAACGTACTCTACTTTTTCTAGCTGCAGCTCTTCTGCTCTATAAGTCCATACGGTGCTACCGTTCACGGCTGGAAACATACCGATTACCAGATTCTCAAAAAGTAATAAGCGTTGTGTTATGAGTACGTTAACATAGCCCGTAACGTGCGGCATCGTGGATGCTGAATTCATGTCGCTTCAAATTGTTAACGTACTCATATCGACACAAAACTCCCCTGTACGTGCCAAAGAAAGGACCCTCATGACCGCCCCCGACGAAAAGATACTCGCCACGCTCACCAAGCTATTTGAGGAGGAGTTTGGCCCCATCGGCGACCGCCAGGTGCTCTATGTGCACGCGCCCGGCCGTTCCGAAATCAGCGGCAACCACACCGACCACGAGGGCGGCCACGTTATCGCCGGATCGCTCGATGTCGCCGTCGACGGCATCGCCGTGGCAACCGACTCCAACAAGGTCCGCGTCGTCGACGAGGGCTACCCCACGTTTGAGATTACGCTCGACACGCTGGATGTTCAGGAGTCCGAGAAGGGCACGTCCGCAAGCCTCGTGCGCGGTATGGCCCACGAGATTGCAGCCCTTGGCGTTGAGCTCTACGGCTTCGACTTTGCCTTTACCTGTTCCGTCCCCTCAGGCGGCGGTCTTTCGAGCTCCGCTGCTGTCGAGGCGGCTTACGGCCGCGCCATGGAGACGCTCTGGGGCGCGCCCACGATTGAGCCCGTCGCACTCGCCCAGATGAGCCAGCGCACCGAGAACAACTACTATGGCAAGCCCTGCGGTCTTATGGACCAGGCCGCTGTGTGCCTGGGCGGCCTCGCCTACATGGACTTTGAGGACCAGGCCCAACCTAAGACCCAGAAGCTCGAGTTCAACTTTGAGGATCACGGCTACGCGCTCGTGCTCGTTAAGGTCGGCGCCGACCACGTGGCCGCCACCGATGACTACGCCGCCGTTCCACGCGAAATGCAAGACGTCGCCGCCGAGTTTGGCAAGGCACGCCTGTGCGAGGTAAACGTTGCCGATTTTGACGCCAAGCTCCCCGAGCTGCGCGCCAAGCTGGGCGACCGTGCCTGCCTGCGTGCCGTTCACTACTGGTACGAGAACGGCCTGGTCGATAAGCGCTGGGCGGCCCTGAACGCCGGCGACATTGACCAGTTCCTGGTCCTGACGCGCGAGTCCGGCGCCAGCTCTGCCATGTACCTGCAGAATGTTGTTGCTAAGCTGGGCTCCGAGCAGCCTTCCATGTATGCCCTGGCACTGGCCGAGCATGTGCTCGACGGCCGCGGCGCCGTCCGCATCCACGGCGGCGGCTTTGGTGGCACCATCCAGGCCTTTGTGCCGCTCGATCTGGTCGAAACCTTTATCACCAAGATGAACGGCTGGCTGGGCGAGGGCTCTGCCCGCCACTACGCGATTTCTGACAAGGGGGCTTACGCGGCATGGCTGTAATGACTGACGTGCGCGAGGCCGCGCAGAACCTGATCGAGTACGCTATCCACCGATCGATGATCGGACAGGACGATCGCATCTGGGCATACAACACCATTCTGGAGTGCATCGGCGCCACGGGACCGGCACTCGACATGACCTGGGCGCTCCAGGTTGAGAAACTCTCGCTCTTGCACCCCGATACGCTCCCCGACTTTGACCTGGAGGGCACGCTTGCCGCGCTTTCCGAGGCTGCCGTTGCCAACGGCGCCGCCGAGGACACGGCATCGGGCCGCGATCGCATTGCTATGCGCATCATGGGCGCGCTCATGCCGAGGCCTTCGGTTGTAAACGAAGAGTTCAACGGACGTATGGGCGTCAACGAGCCCCGCGCTGCGACCGACTGGTTCTACGGCCTGTGCTGCGACGCCGGCTACGTGCGCCGCGCCGCCATCGCGCGCAATATCAAATGGAGCACCCCCACCAACTGGGGCGATCTTGAGATCACCATCAACCTGTCCAAGCCCGAGAAGGACCCGCGCGATATTGCCGCGGCAGGTGCAGCCAAGAACATGGGCGAAAAGTATCCCGCCTGCCAGCTGTGCATCGAAAACGAAGGCTACCCTGGACGCTCCGCCGCAACCGACGGCGGCGCTCATCCCGCTCGCCAGAACCTGCGCATTATCCCCATTCAGCTCGACGGCGAGCGCTGGGGCTTCCAGTACAGCCCGTATGCGTACTTTAACGAGCACTGCATTGCCATGAGCTCCGAGCATCGCCCGATGCACGTCGACCGCAAGGGCCTGACCTGCCTGCTTGACTTTGTCGACCTGTTCCCGCACTACTTTATCGGCTCCAACGCCGACCTGCCCATCGTGGGCGGCTCGATTCTGTCGCACGACCACTTCCAGGGTGGCGCCCACGAGTTCCCCATGATGCACGCCGCCGAGGTCTCGCAGTTTTGCGTGCCCGGTTTTGACCAGGTCAACGGCACCGTGTTGCAGTGGCCGCTTTCGGTGCTGCGACTGCGCTCGCACGACCGCGGCGCGTTGCTCGATGCCGCCGAGAAGATTATCCTGGCATGGCGCGAGTGGACCGACGAGTCCGTGGGTGTCATCGCGCACACGGCCGACGGCGTGGCCCACAACACCGTGACGCCCGTCATTCGCCGCGTCGACTCCCGCGGCAATGCCGGCGGCGAAATCTACGAGGCCTACCTGGCGCTTCGCTGCAACATCACGACCGACGAGCATCCGCTGGGCGTGTTCCACCCGCATGCCGAGTATCACCACATCAAGAAGGAGAACATCGGTCTGATTGAGGTCATGGGCCTGGCCATTCTTCCACCGCGTTTGGTTCCCGAGCTCGGCGCCGTTCGCGAGCACCTACTGGCCGCCAAGGTCGACGCCAGTTACGATCTTGCCGCCGCGCTCGAGGGCGACGACCTTTGCCGTAGCCACGCCGCATGGGCAGAGGATGTCTTTGCCCGCCGCGCCGATGAACTTACGGCCGACAACGCCATCGAGATCCTGCACGAGGAGGTAGGCGTGGTGTTTGGCCACGTGCTCGACAACGCCGGCGTCTTTAAATGGGACGAGGCAGGACGCGCCGCCCAGCAGCGCTTTATCGACTCGCTGTAGCATACGGCCTCGGACGCCCGCACTCGACAAATAGCGCCCACGACATAACCGCCCACACGACAACGGCGCTCGCCGGCAACATCGCCGGCGAGC
>UQXC01000024.1 GCA_900544995.1 uncultured Collinsella sp.
TTTGGCAACGGCAAAGGGGCGACACCCCCCGTAGGCGAGCCGCCGCCAACGCGCCGATAAACGTATCGCCGGCGGCCGTGGTATCGACTACCGCACTCGAAAGTGCCGGCATGCGCAGCAGCTCGCCGTCATCGCCGAGCGTAACCGACCCGGCGCCGCCCAACGTGATGACCGCAGCTCCGGCGCCCTTGTCGAGCAGCGCATTGAGCGCGGCGACGCAACTCGCATCATCCGTGGGCAGAATGCCCGTCAGCACCTGGCACTCGGTCTCGTTGGGGCAGACCAGGTCGACCGCGGACCAGGCCTCCGCAGGCACATCGCAGGCAGGCGCCGGATTAAAGACTGTATAGAACCCGAGCTCGTGAGCGCAAACAAGCGCCTCGGCCGTCGCTACAAGGTCGCATTCACCCTGGGCGATAAAGACGCTTCCGGCAGCCGGGGCAATCTTGCTGGCGTCACTATCGAGTTCATCGGCCACCAGACGCCTCAGCGCGCGGGCAACGTCCTCGCCCGCAAGCGCATGGTTGGCGCCCGGCGACAGCACGATGCGGTTGTCTCCCTCGCAGCGAATGATGGTCGCCGTTCCCGTCTCCACATCATCGCGATGCACTACAAAGTCACAGTCCACGCCGGCGTCTTGGAGCCCCGCCACGAGCGACGCGCCGAACGCGTCGCGACCGACCGCGCCGATCATGTGCGTGCAAGCGCCCATACGCGCGGCAGCTACGGCCTGATTGGCGCCCTTGCCGCCGGCGTTGGTGATAAACCCGCTGCCGCCGACGGTCTCGCCCGCACGCGGTATGCGCTCGCACGCCACCGAAAGGTCCATGTTCATGCTGCCGAACACCGCAACGATGCCGCGATCTGCCATGGAAACCTCCTCATCTGCGGGCCTTATGCCCACCGCAGCCGTCGATCGTGCACTCTCGCACCCCCTATAACTTTAGTTCACTTTGATGTGGACGCGCGCTTGAGCTTGCGCCAGCAGCAAGCATTCACAGGAGCAGGCAGCTACAATGAAGGCGTGCTGATTATTCTCGTCATTGGATGATGTTTTATGGAACAACTCTCGCAATCGGGCTCGCGCGGTCGACGCCGCACGGGCAACGAGCCGGCGCCGCACGAACGCGTGAAGGGCGAACGCCGTGCCAACGAACCGCGACGCACCGTGAGCCCCCATCGTGCTTCTGCCAACAACGCGGGCCGCGCCAACACTCCCGCCGCGGAGCAGACGCCTGCTCGCCCCAAATCCCGCTACATCCCTGCCCTTGACGGCCTGCGTACGCTCGCCGTCGTCGCGGTGGTGCTCTATCACCTTAACCTCACGTGGGCGCAGGGCGGTCTGCTCGGCGTCACGATCTTCTTTGTGCTTTCGGGCTATCTGATCACGCGCTTGCTGCTCAACGAAGTCGCTAAGACCGGCCGCATCGACCTCAAGAGCTTCTGGATTCGCCGCATCCGTCGCCTGGTCCCCGCCGTGGTAACCGTCGTGGTGGTGACCTGCGCGCTGTGCACCGTCTTCAACCACGTGATGCTCACCAAGATGCGCCCCGACATCTTGCCGTCGCTGCTGTTCTTTAACAACTGGTGGCAGATTGCTCAAAACGTCTCGTACTTCAATGCTCTGGGCGACCCCTCACCGCTCACGCACTTTTGGTCGCTTGCCATCGAGGAACAGTTCTACCTGATTTGGCCGCCGCTGCTGTTTGCCATGGTATCCATGCATGTGAGCAAGCCCAACACGCGCCGCGTGGTTCTGGGCCTTGCCGCGGTATCTGCCCTCGCCATGATGGTGCTTTACAACCCTGCCGCCGACCCCAGCCGCGTGTACTACGGCACCGACACCCGCGTGTTCTCGCTGCTGCTGGGTGCCTGGATGGCCTTTATCCCCGATCGCGACCTGGCGCCGGTGCGTCTCGCTCATCGTTTGGGGCTCAATCGCCTGACTGGCGCCGCCAAGCACGGCAAGAACGCCGAGGGCAAACCTGGCGAGAAGGCCGACGAAGCAGCCGAGACCGCCCCGGCACAGCCGAGCGCCCTCGTGCGTTTTTGGTCCTCGCCCGCATCCATCGATGTGTTGGGCGTCGTGGGTCTGGTTGGCCTTGCCGCCATGGTCGCGCTCACCAACGGCTACACCGCCTTCCAGTATCGCGGAGGCACGCTGCTGTGCTCGATCCTCACGCTCATGGTCATCGCGGCCTGCGTGCAGCCCCAGGGCACGGTCGCACGAGCTTTGGCCGCCGAGCCACTCGTGTGGGTTGGCAAGCGCTCGTACAGCATCTACCTGTGGCACTATCCGCTGCTGTTGCTCATGAACCCGGTCGCCAACATCAACGATACACCGTGGTGGCAGTACATTTTGCAGGTGCTGTTAGTGGTCGCCGTGGCCGAATGCTCATATCGCTTTATCGAGACGCCGTTTAGAAAGGGCGCCTTTGGGCGCACCGTATCCGAGTTCCGCGACGGCACCGCCACGCCCGCCAACTGGGTGCGCGCGTACGTCCCTGCCTGCGCAGCCTGCGCCGTTGTGTTGGTCGTTGCGCTGGGCGGCCTGATCTTTGTGCCCGAGACGTCTGCGCTGAGCGGCGAGGGCGCCGAAGTTCTGAACAAGGAAGCCAAGAACACCGCACCCACCGACCAGCAGGCGGCCGACGACACCGACAAGGACAACGACGGCTTCCCCGATGGCTCCTACGATCTGCTTATGATCGGCGACTCCGTGTCGCTGCGTGCCGTGGACACTTTTGACGGCGTTTTCCCGCACAGCCATATCGATGCCGAAAAGGGCCGCCAGTTCGATGCGGGCCGTGCGACATTTGAGGGCTATCTCCAACAGAACCTTGCCGGCAAGATTGTGGTCTTTGCGCTGGGCACCAACGGCTTGGTAACCGACGAGCAAATCGACGCCATCATGGCCGATGCGGGAGATAAGCGTATTGTGGTGTTTGTGAACACGCGCAGCCCGCAGCCGTGGGTTGGCTCTACCAACCAGGCCATTGCTAACGCCGCTACGCGCTACAAGAACGTACGCGTTATCGACTGGTACGGATATAGTGCCAACCGCAACGACCTGTTCGATGGCGATGGCACGCATCTATCGACCACTGGCGTGACTGAGTACCTCAACTTGATCCACGATGCCGTCAAGAAGGACCTGCCCGTGCATCCCGAGGATCACGTCAACGATCCGCAGCCAGCAGCCGTCAAGTCTGCCACCGACGCGCTCGTCAATGCGCTTGCCTTCAAGCCGCACAAACTGGGCACCGACAAGTAACCTGCAGCGCAAACTTCCCACATCCGGAGGGGGCGTCTGCCGTGGCAGACGCCCCCTCCGGCAGTTAGGGACACTCCTGGCGCAGCCAATGAAGACCTCTACGGATGAATTCCAGGCCGCTCCGTCGCTCCAGACATCGTTTCCGCGCCTCGTGCCTGCCCCAAACAATCAAAACAAGCCCTTTTCGCCGCACCCTCAAAGGTCTGTGGGCAAAAAAGGGCAAATATGAGTACTGTTACCATTTTAGTAGCAGGCAAAACCACCCAAAATGACGTCCGAGCGACCCCTACAACCCCCTAAAGCAGCCAACCTGACTGGTTTAAGGCGTATTGGAGCCAATTTTAATGAACATACTAAAGGCTATGTTCATTATCTTTTAGGATGTAAATGCTATTCACTTAGCAACAGTACTCATATTTGGCATTTTTTGTCCATTGCTATATAACTAACACCCTATAGCAGACAAAAAACAGGCCGCAGCCCATCGCTGCGGCCTGTTCGGAAGCAAAAGTGGGCGTTAAGCGCTGTAGCCCATCGCCTGCAGAACAAACATGACGACCGTGAGCACCGTAATCACACCGATAGTCGCCCAAGTGAGCACATTCCACACGCGGCCGTTGCGGTTGGCACCCATAATGTGACGGTCGGCTGCGATAACCACCTGGAACACCAGAACCACGGGCAACAGCACACCATTGATGACCTGTGAGGTCATCATAATCTGGAACAGATCGACGCCGGGCATAAGCACCAGCACGGCAGAGATACCGATGATGGCCGTAATGATGCCGCGATAGACCGGGGCCTCGTCCCAGCTGCGGTCGGCACCGCGCTCCCAGCCAAATGCCTCGCAGATAGCGCTCGACGTAACGCCCGGCAGCACGCAGGCAGCCAAGAAGCTCGCCGCGACCAGGCCCGAGGCAAACAGTACCGTGGACCACTGACCCGCAATAGGCTCCAACGCGCGGGCGGCATCGGCAGCATCACTAATCTGAATACCCGCCGGGAACAACACCGTACCGGTCGTGATGATAATAAAGCCGGCAATGACATCGGCGGCAAGCGAGCCGCTCACGGTATCGATGCGCTGCAGCACGATATCGTCCTCGCCCGCGTTCTTATCGACCACGTTGTTCTGCGCCAAGAAAATCATCCACGGCGCGATGGTGGTACCGATCGTTGCGACCACGAGCGACACGTAGCTGGGGTCATTTTGAATGTTAGGCACGACCAGGTCGACCGCGACCTCACCCCAGTTGGGGCCAGCCATAAACGCGGCGACAATATAGGTCACGAACACGCAGCTCACCAGCAGCAGAATCTTCTCGATGCGCTGGAAGCTGCCCGACATGGTAAGCATCCACACCAGCAGCGCCACCAGCGGCACCGAAATGCTCGCCGGCACGCCAAAGAGGGCAAGGCCGCTGGCGATGCCCGCAAACTCCGAAATGGTCACAGCCGTGTTGGCGATCAACAGCGCCGCCATAGCAAGTACACTCTTGCGCACGCCAAAGCGCTCGCGAATGAGCGATGCCAGGCCCTTGCCCGTGACGCAGCCGCAGCGCGCCGCGGTCTCCTGCGTCACGATGAGCAGCACAGTCATGACGGGAAGCATCCAGAGCATCTTGTAGCCATAGCTGGCACCCGCGCTGGAATACGTTGCAATGCCGCCGGCGTCATTGCCCGAAAGCGCCGCCAGCAGACCGGGACCCATAGCGCCAAAGATGGCCGCGATGGTCAACTTTTGCTTGGTGCCCGACTTTTGCTTGGTATTTTGCACGCGACCACCTAACCCATGACCGACATGGTGAGCAGCACCGCAGCGGCGCAGTACGCTACGCACGAGATCATGACGGCAATAACGTTCATGGCGGTGCCCGACGTGTTGAGGTCATGCTCGTCACGCCAGAACAGCACCATCAGGTAAATCACGGCGCTCATGTTGCCAACCAGGCAAATGATGGCAGCGATATTAAAGCACCCGGTAAAGAGTTGCTCCTCAAACATGGGCGCATCGGGGAACGCAGCGGTGCGCACCAGCTGGGCGCACAGATAGGTCACGAGTGACAGAATCAGGCCCATGCCCGTGCTCTGGAAGAAGAACCCCAGATACGGCTTGGGCTCGTCGTCGTGACCGTCATACTCCAGGAAGTAGTTCTTGACGAACGACACCATACGCGAGGCAGCCAGCAACACGAGCGGCATGGCGCACATGGGGAACACCACCAAATGCGCGGAGCCCAGCGCCGTCCCCAGCACCGTTGCCATGATGCACGAGGCGATGCCCCACACGACGACCCAGTACTGACGATGCACGAACCAGCTGAGCACGTTCGTCGAGTCGTCCGACGCGCTATCGCCCGAGCCGACACCGGCGATCTGCAGGTCCTCCTGATGCTCCTCGGCAATAACGTCCATGGCGTCGTCGAAGGTCACGATGCCCAGGATATGACGGTTCTCGTCGCAGACAGGGATGGCAACCAGGTCGTACTTGGTCATCTCGTCCGTCACGTCTTCCTGGTCCTCGTCGGGTGACACGTAGACCAGATCGCGATAGGCGAGCTGGCCCAGCGTGGCGTCGCGGTCGGCCACGATCAGCGTGCGCAGCGAAAGCACGCCCGTCAGCATGCCGCTCGGGTCCTCGGTATAGACGTAATAGACGCTCTCAAAGTCCTCGTCGAGCTTGCGAATCGCCTCGATGGCGTCGCCGACCGTCGCCGTGGCGGGCAGCGAGACAAACTCCGAGGTCATGATGCGGCCGGCGGTGTTGTCCTCGTAGCCCAGCAGATTACGAATCGCCTTCTCCTCCTTGACGCCCATCAGGCGCAGGAGCTTCTCGGCCTTCTCATAATCGAGTTCGTCGATCAGGTCGGCAGCGTCGTCCGGGTCCATCATGGCCAGCATCGACGATGCGTCGGTATCGGACAGGCCCTCGAGCATCTCGGTCATAAGCTCGTCGTCATCGAACTCCGAGATGGCCTCGGCGGCCTGGGCAGTATCGAGCTGCGCAAACACCTGCGCACGCAGGCGCGGGTCGAGCTGCTCGATAATGTCGGCGATGTCGGCAGGGTGCAGCTCGCCGAGCGTCTTGTGCGACACCGAGAGTTGAATGTTCTTGGTCGAGCGGTCGAGCAGGTCCATGTAGGACCAAGCGATGATGTCCTCACTGAGCGGCTTGCCCAGGTGCTTCATAAAGCCTTCGACGATATGCTCAAGTGCGGGGCTGATCGCGCGTAGCAGACCGCGGGCGCCCACTTCGGCGCCCAGCAGGCGCAGCTGATTTTCGCCCGACATGGAAAACTTGATGTCGTTTACGCGCACGACTTTCATGCCCTGCGTGTCGACGATCTGCTTGTTGAGCACGTCGCGGGCAAGCAAGAGTTCGGTCGGCTGCAGGTACGAAAAACGGATTTCGGTGGCCGACGTCTTAAGGTGTACACCCGTCTCGTCGATACGGTCGACCCATTTGCGCCAGCTGATCATAAACGGCGTCTTGCCGGGTCCGCGGAACGCGAGCGACGTCACGTGCGGAAAAACTTCGCCGGTAGCAATGCCAAAATCGTTCACCACGCCGAGCTTTTCGCCGTCGACGTCCAAGACCGGCAATTTGAGCATCTCACTCAGATAATTCAATGGTGCTCCCCATCATTATTCCTCCGGACGCGGCCGCATGTGCGGCGTCCGGGGGCTTCTGGATATGTATACGCATGCGCGGGCGGCACGCCGCTCGACGCTTACACCCCGTGCATGCGCAAAAAGCACCTGCATGGGGTCATCGACTGTATGGTCGAGGTTTGGATTTCACCTGTAACCTTTCTCTTGACCCTCATTAACCGCAGTAACTATAGCATCAGCATCGCGCCGTGGCGCCGAATTTATGCGCTGCACATTGCAGGCATACCAAACGCTGACGCATCCGTGACATAGCCATTGGGGACGTTCTTAAACGACTACCCAATGACTACTCTGTGGTGTCGTTGTCCTCGGCAAGTTGGGGGAACACGGCGTCCTTGGGCATGGTGACCTTCGTCAGCGAGGTGAGCTTTTTGCTCAGCGACGTGTCCGTCTTGACCAGGTCGCTGAGCGTCACGATCTTGTAGCCGTCGGCAATGAGGCCGTCGATAATCTGCGGCAGCGCCTCGAGCGTCTGCTCGGCGCATTCGTCTCTATCGGTGAGCAGCACGATATTGCCCGGCGTCACCGAATCGAGCACCGTCGAGACCTGCTCGTCGGCACCGTTGAGCAGCCAGTCGCCCGAGTCAATATTCCACGAGACCACGGCGGAGACCAGGTCCATCGCATCAATCCAGTTTTGCTCGTCAAAGGCAGCGTAGGGAGCACGCAGTAGCATCGTCTTCACGCCGGTCGCCGACTTAATCGCATCGGTGCCTTTCGTGATCTGTTCGCGTACCGCCTCACGGTCCTGACCCTTGAGCGAATCGTCGCTGTAGCTGTTGGATCCGATCTCGCACCCGGCATCGACAATCGCCTTGGCCGTGGCAGGCGAGGCCTCGGCCGCATCGCCCGAAAGGAAGAACGTCGCGGTGACGCCCTTTTCCTTGAGCACCTGCAAGATCTGTTTGGTGGCGCCGCTCGGACCCTCGTCAAACGTCAGCGCCACGTACTTTTTGTTGCCCTTGGGCGCCACGCTGGCGCACGCAACAACGCAATCGGTGGCGGGCACAACCTCGCCGCGGTCTTGCGTCTTGCCCGACTGCTCACCAACCCACACCTCGGAGCGGCCCTGGACACCCCACGTCTGCACATACTCGATAGCGCCCGTACCCTCGACCTTGAGCTTGGGCTCGATAACCGTAGCCTGAACCTCGTGCTTCTCGTAGGTGTTACGGCCATCCTTGACCGTCACCTTCTCGCCGCCCTCGAGTTCGCGGCTATCCCATTTGCCCTGCTTCACGCGCTTGCCGTCGACCTTCACCGACAGCTTTTCGCCCCCATGGCGCTTGAGCACGCTGTCATCGACGGCCAGCAGGTCGCCTGCGTCGTAGGTGTCAGTCAACTCCTGGTCGTCGATGAGATTCTGCAGCGTAGAGCCCACACGCACCGCGGTCTTCTGGCCGTTGAGCTCCACGTCCACACTGCGGTTGACGTAGCCCACGACGGCAGCGATAAACAGCACGAGCGCGCAACCCACGGCGATGAGCGCGTAGGGCAGGCGAGACGAACGACGGGGCGTACGGCTGTTGCCGATGCGCGCACTGCGGTCGCTAAACCCGCGGCTATGGTTGAGGTACATCGCGCCGGGCTTACGGTGACGCTTGCGCTGACCGCTGGGCAGCTGCCCCAAATCGCGGCGCGCCGTCGGACGCACACCCGAACGCTCGTTTAAGTTGGATCCGTTTTGGCGCATGTGCCCTCCCCCATAAACACAGCAAGCCGGAGCAACAGGTCTCCGGCTTGCCTCCCATCATTTGGTACGTCGCTATTTTGTAGCTTTTGACGAGCCTCCGCTCGCCTTTTGGTATTCGTCCTTAAAGGCCTTGAACATGCCGCGCGTCTTGCCGAGCTGCTTGCCCAGTGCGCGACTGCCCTTGTCCACGGCAACCGATCCCTTGTCGTCGAGCACCTTGGCGCCCTTTTTGACCTTGTCGCCCACCACGACGCTGGCCTCGGCGGCCTTGGCAGCCGCACCGCCCGAATACCCGAGCGACTTGACCTCGTCCGAAACAA
This sequence comes from uncultured Collinsella sp., assembly GCA_900544995.1. Classification (GTDB taxonomy): domain Bacteria; phylum Actinomycetota; class Coriobacteriia; order Coriobacteriales; family Coriobacteriaceae; genus Collinsella. The sequence continues at coordinate 8,963 of UQXC01000024.1, forward strand.
TCATCGAGCCGTCCGCATAGCCGCGCAGCATCGTCGGCGGCACCTGCGTGTCACCAACCAAAACACTCGAAGCAGCACCGGCGGTCACATAGAATGCCTGCACGATGCCCGAGCGTGGCTTGAACTCAACATCCGAGCAATAGCCCACGACGTCGCCTGATTCCGTGCGCACGTCCATACCGACCCAGATGATGCAATCGTCCAGGTTGATGTCGAGACGCTTGGCCGCAGCGGCATCGTAGGTGCCCTTGACGTCGTCAACCGCGATGGCACCCTCGTAGACACCAATGGCGTCGAGCGCTACGAATCGGTCGGGACGCTCGATCATGCCCGCGATATCGGACTGGCGGACCATAAAGCCGACCACGCGCGTACCGCCCGGGGTAAAGACCGGAAAGTGAATCTTTCCGAGCTTTTTAGGGCTGCGCGGCGTGCCGTCCTTTTTGGTGCGCTTGTCCTCGGTAGGCTTGCGATAGATCTTGGCGCCGACAAAATCCCCGGCGCGCATTATGCCTCGGTCGAGGGCTCCGCAGCCTCGGTATCAGCCTCGACGGCGTTCTCGACCACGACGTCGGCGGCAGGCGTCACGTTGCCGCCCGAAATGGCGTCGTTGAGCTGCTCGCGCAGCTGGTCCATGCGCTCGCGGGCCAGGTCGACCTTGGCGCGCAGGTCGTCGGTCTTGGCGTCAACCATCGGGCCAAAGTCATTCACCGCAGCACGGGCCTCCTCGGCGCTGTGCTCGTAGGTGTCGCGCATATTGTCCCAGGCGTCGTTGGCGATATCGGCAGCCATGGCGCGGGTCTCGGCGCCCGAGCGCGGGGCCAGAGCAACGCCGACAATAGCGCCGGCAGCGGCACCAAAAAGTGCGCCGGAGACAAAGCTGAAAGTCTTACCCATGATCATTCCTCTCCTGCGGGCACGTCGGTGCCCACCGTTTGAATGCTGTCCATTATACCCGCAGCGCATCACTTGCCGCTCCGCTCATCTGCGTACGGCAAAGGCGCAGGTACGTGATGGTGATAAACGCGTAGGCCTACTCTTGGGGCATAGCCGGCATGGCCACCGTGGCACCCGGGTCCTCGCCGGCGCCGTCCACGAGCGGCAGGCCGCCCTCATGCGCAGGTCCTGCCGGAACCGTCGCAGCACCGCCAAAGACGGCAGCGGAGGCCTCGTGGTTCTCGGCAACCGCGCCCTCGGTATCAATCGCCACCTGGGGCTCGTCGTCAAAGTTGGGGACGCCCTGGGGCTCGGCGGAAACGGGCTCGGCGGTCGCATCGGCAACGGGCTCGGCGTCGACCGGCACATCGCCCTCGTCAGCGCCCTCGTCCTCGGCAGCATCTTCGCCGTTCGCAGCGGCGACGGCCTCGCGAGGATCCTTGCCCTCGGCCTCGGCGCGCATGCCCAACACCAGGTTGCGCAGACCCGCGACCGTGCCTTCCACGTCGGGGGCAGGCTGGTCGGCGTGCAGGTACGCCCAGTCCATCATAAAGGTGGCCGAAGACAGCGCGCCGATGGCCAGCGCGTCGTCGGGGCACGAAAGCTCAACCTCAAAAACGCGCTCGTCGTGCTCGCTTACGCGCGTGCGGCCGCACGAGATGCTGCCGGCAAGACCGGTCTCGTTCATGAGCTCGACCGTCACATGCTCAAGCAGATGGCAGAGCTCGGTCTGGCCCATGCAGTCCTGGAACTCGCGACCGGAATCGCCCAGGCACAGGTGCTTGGCAATCGCCGGCACCAGGTAATACACGCGCGCCGTGGCCTCGATATCCTCCGAGGTCATGAGCGGCATGCCGGGGTTCACCAGCACATGCGCGCAGATCTTGTCCTCGCTGACGGTGACCTTAAGGATGTTGAACAGGCCTGCCATAACTCTCCCCTACTCTTCCTTGTCCTACTCGTCGCCGTCGTGCGGGTCCACAGAACCCGCACCCGACGTCGTCGGCTCGTCTACCGAAGACTCGGAATCCTTCTTATCGGTTTCGGCCGGAGCGATCACGCGAATGAGCGAGATGCGCTGGCCACGCATCGACTGCACTTTAAACTTGTACCCCGCGACCTCAAACACCTCTCCGATGTCGGGCACCGAGTCGCAAAGCTCCAAGATCCAGCCGGCGATGGTCTCATAATCATCGCTTTCCTCGAGCGGCCAACCAAGCTCAATCGCGTCATCGCACGAAAAACGCCCATCAACGAGCCACTCGCGGCGCGAAAGGCGCGTGAGGTACTTGTTGTCGGGGTCGAACTCGTCCTCGATCTCGCCGACGATCTCCTCGACGATGTCCTCGATGGTGATAATGCCGGCCGTGCCGCCGTACTCGTCCACGACCACCACGATCTGGTCGTGCGAGGTCTGCATCTCGGACAGCAGCGGCAGGATGTCCTTGGTGTCGGGCACAAAGGTGGCGTCGCGCAAAAAGCCGGCGATGGGCTGGTCGCCCTTGCCGTCGAGCGCGGGCTGAATCAGGTCCTTAATGTGCGCGATGCCGGCGACGTTGTCGGGATCCTCGTGATAGACGGGGATGCGGCTGAAGCCGGTCTGGCGCATGGTGGACAACACGTCGGCGACCGTCTCGTCGTCCTCACACATGGTGGTGTCCACGCGCGGCACCATGACCTCGCGGGCAACGGTATCGCCCAGGTCGAAGATCTCGTGGATCATGCGCTTTTCCTCGTCGAGCAGGTCGTCCTGCTCCGAGACCATGTACTTGATCTCTTCCTCCGAGACGTTCTGGCGGTCATCGGCACTCTTGATGCGCAGGATGCGGGCCAGGCCATCGGAGCAAGCGCCGGTCAGCCACACGAGCGGACGGGCGATCTTTTGGAAAAATGACAACGGTCCCACGACCTGCTTGGACACGCCCTCGGCATTGGCCAGGCCGATGCGCTTGGGGACGAGCTCGCCGATCACGATGGACACGAAGGCGACCGCGACGGTGATGATGACCGGCGCCAGGCCGCGCGCGATGGCGGAGAGCGGCGCGATGCCAAAGCTCATGAGCCACGTGGCGAGCGGGTCGGACAGACTCGTCGAGGCGACGGCGGACGAGGCGAAGCCCACGAGCGTGATGGCGACCTGGATGGTGGCGAGCAGCTGGTCAGAGTCGGCAGCCAGCTTAATGGCACGCTCGGCGCGCTTGTCGCCTTCCTCGGCCTCGTGCTCCAGCACGGCGCGCTTAGCCGTGGTGAGCGCCATCTCGGACATAGAGAAGTAGCCGTTGATGAGGGTCAAAACGAGGGTGGTGATAAGGGAGATGGTTATGTCCATCGGGAGTTTCTCGAACCTCCAAGATTCGGGACGTCGGATTAAAACGTTGACGGCGGATACGGCAATTGCACCGGCGCCCAAACGAGGACGCGGGCGCGCAGGCGTGGTCGCTAGATTACGAAGAGAATCACCGCCATGAACTGGAAGATGCTGCCGGCGAGTACCCACAGGTGGAACACGCTGTGCAGGTAGCGCACGTTTTTGGCGATATAGAACGGCACGCCCGCGGTGTAGCACACGCCGCCGACGGCGAGCAGGGCAAGTGCCACGGGGTTGAGCAGCGCCACAAGTTCGGGCAGCTTAAAGACAACGAGCCAGCCCATCAGCAGATAGACCAGGCCGCTTACCCAATGCGGCTGGCGCTCGCGTAGGAAGCACTCGAGGGCGATGCCGATGATGGCGATGGCCCATACGGCAAAGAACAGCACAGCGCCGCCGTCGTTTGCGAGCGTGATGAGGCAAAACGGCGTATAGCTGCCGGCTATGAGCAGGTAGATGCAGCTGTGGTCGATAATGCGGAACACGCGTTTGGCGCCCGCGGGCTGAATCGCATGGTAGAGCGTGGAGGCTAGGTATTCGAGGATAATGCTAACGCCATAGACAATCGCCGCGGCCATGTGGGCCGAGCCTCCGCCGCGCAGGGCGGCGAATACGATCAGGAGCACCAGACCCGCGATACCCAGCAGGCAACCGACACCATGGGTGACGGAGTTCATGATCTCCTCACCCACCGTGTAGTGTGGAACGGCCGCGGTCTTGGGTCGCGGCTTAGAACTGTCGCTCGAATCGGACATGCCGGTTACATCCTCCAACGTAAAGAGTTCTCAACACTATATCAAAGCGTCTAGGTACGTGCGAAATTTGCACCATACGTGACCCTTTGTTTACCCATTCTTTGCCTGTTGACGCATCAACGGCGAACGTCCATAATGCGCTTGCATTAAATGTTGATGTATTAACATCTTATAGGAAAGCTTCTTATGTCTCAAAACGCACGTTCCCATCGAAAGCTCAAGATAGCCGGCGTCGTTGCGCTGGTGCTCGTTGTCGCGCTGCTGGGGTTTGCCGGCAACTTCTTGTTCGACTTTGCCCTGAATCCCCAAGCACCCTACACCATGAAGATGATGCAGGACAGCAAGGACGCCGAGGAGGGCGAGCAGATGGACGCCGAGGAGGGCGAGGCGCGGGCGTGGTTTAAAGAGAACCGCGAGAGCAGCAGCCTCACCGCGGACGACGGGACCGAGCTTGCCGCCTGGTATTTTGCTGCGTCGGAGAACACGCACGACTACGCCGTCTGCCTGCATGGATATACCAACGAGCCCATCGGTATGGCCCGATACGTCAAGCGATTCCACGACCGCGGCATGAACGTACTCGCACCCGCCGCCCGCGCCCACGAGCGCTCCGGCGGCGACTATATCGGCATGGGCTGGCCCGAGCGCCTCGACATCGTCGCATGGATCGAGCAAATCGTTCAGGTTGACCCCGAGGCGCGCATCCTGGTCTTTGGCGAGTCGATGGGTGCGGCAACCGCCATGAACGTCGCGGGGGAGTCTCTGCCCGCAAACGTGAAATGCATTATCGAGGACTGCGGTCATACGAGTGTTTGGGACGAGTTTTCTCTGCAGCTCAAGGATGTGTTCGGCCTGCCCAGCTTTCCCTTGCTCGATGTAGCAAACCTGGTATGCAACGTGCGCGCGGGCTACGACTTTCATAAGGCGAGCAGTGTGGAGCAACTCAAACATGCGACGGTTCCCATGCTGTTTATCCACGGCGACCAGGACACCTTTGTACCGTACAGCATGCTCGACCAAAACTACGACGCGTGCGCCAGCAAGGTCAAGCAAAAGCTCACTATCCATGGCGCCACCCACGCCAAGAGCGCGCAGGTCGACCCCGAACTCTACTGGAACACGGTCGACAACTTCCTCGACAAGAATTTTTAGGCAAAAAGCAACGTCTGGGGTTTTGTTGCCAAAAATCGGTTTGTGTTCGGCGGTATTCGATTTTTCACCGCACTTCCGAAAAGCCGCCCGTGGGCGCTGTGCTCACGGGCGGCTTTTGCTAACGTTGCGCTACAAATGCGCTTGTTTTGTCCAATAGCAAGAAGCTATTTGACCTCGATGAGCTCGTACTCGCTCGTGCCCAGGCCGATCTTCTCGGCGTGCGCGATGCACGCGCGCCAATCGGTGTCGGGATGCGTGATGCAGAAGGGGTCCTTGGCCTGCTCGCCTTCCAGATGCTCGTGGTTGTGCTCCATCTTGGCCGCGCTATCGGTGAGCTCGGTGTTGGGCAGCGGCTCGGATGCCATGACGGCATCGGCGCAGGCCTGGTCGATGGCGACCGGGTCGAAGCTCGCGAACATGCCGATGTCGTTGACGATAGGCGTATCGTTTTCGGGATGGCAATCGCAGTTGGGGCTGATATCCATGGCAAGCGAGATATGGAAGCTCGGGCGGCCGTCGACAACGGCCTTGGTGTACTCGGCGATCTTACAGTTGAGCACATCGGCCGCGGCCTCATAGCCGGGCTTGATGGCGTCCTGGTTGCATGCCGCAATGCAGCGTCCGCAGCCCACGCAGCGATCGTGGTCGATGGCGGCCACGTGCACCGTGCGGGTGTTGCCGCTGGCAAGCTCGCGCTCGCGGGTGCCGTCGAACGAGATGGCGTTGTGCGCGCAGATCTTTTCGCAGGCACGGCAGCCAACGCAGTGCTCGGTCGCGACGTTCGGCTTGCCGGCGGCATGCTGCTCCATCTTACCGGCACGGCTACCGCCGCCCATGCCCAGGTTCTTCATGGCGCCGCCAAAACCGGCCTGCTCATGGCCCTTAAAGTGGGTGAGGCTGATCACGATATCGGCATCCATGAGTGCCTGACCAATCTTGGCCTCGTGCACGTACTCGCCGCCCTCGACCGGGACGAGCGCCTCGTCGGTGCCCTTGAGGCCGTCGGCAATGATGATCTGGCAACCCGTAGCATACGGGGTAAAGCCGTTCTGGTAGGCGGTATCGATGTGCTCGAGCGCGTTTTTGCGGCTACCGACATAGAGCGTATTGCAGTCGGTGAGGAAGGGCTTGCCGCCCAGCTCCTTCACGACGTCCGCGACGGCGCGGGCGTAGTTGGGGCGCAAAAAGCTCAGGTTGCCCAGCTCGCCAAAGTGAATCTTAATGGCGACGAACTTGTTCTCAAAGTCGATCTGCTCGATACCGGCGTGACGGATGAGGCGCTTGAGCTTGTCGAGCTGGCTCTCGCGAGCATGCGTGCGCAGGTTGGTGAAGTACACCTTAGCGGGTGCTGCGGGTGCAGTTGCGGTCATAGATATATCCCCTCGGTCTATATGGCGTTACAGACATAAGAGGATGGTACCCGTTGGAGTAGGGTCAAAGTCAAGCGCGGCGGCGGGCCACCCGGCAGTTAGGGACGTTCCTCTCCTGCCGGCAGTTGGGGACAGTCCTTGCCAACCCTACCGGCGAGGCGGCGAGTCGGCAAAGACCGTCCCCGATGACTAGTCATTTAAGTCTGTCCCCAATGACCGCTTTTGGTCATTTAAGCCTATCCCCAATGACTACCCAATGACTACTCTTGGACTTTGAGGGCTTCGGCCAGAGGGACGCGCCTGATGGAGCGCGTGTGCAGCAGCGCTACGACCAGGTAAGTTGCAAAGCCAATACCGACACATGCCGCCATGGACCAAGTGGGCACGTAGATCTCGATATTGCCGTTGTAGGCGAGCAGCATCGAACGGAAGATGGCCGTGAGCGAACCGATAATCACGGGCAGGCTCAGCACGAGCGACGCCGCCACGCACAGTGTGATCGAGCGGATATACAGATGCGAGATCTCGCCATCGCGATAGCCAAAGACCTTCATGTAGCTAATCGAGCGGGCGCTGTGATCGATCACGGCCTTGGTCAGCAGGTACATAAACAGCAGGAAGATGAACACTGCGAGCCCGACCATCATGCCGATCATTTTGCTCATCATACCGATGAACTGGTCACCCACGGCGCGCATGTCGTCGGGCGTGGTGTCGCCGGCAAAGTAACGCGCGTCAAGGTTGAGTTTCTCGTCGCTCACGTAGCCGTTAAAGTAGGCGGCGTCGTTGCCGAACAACTCGTTAAAGTCGTCGATACCCATATAGATATTCATGTCCGACTTGGAGCCCCAGGTGGCGTCCTTGCCCGAGTACTCCAGTGAATAGTCCTTGCCCTCGTACTTGTCGTGGAGCGTGACCTTCTGTCCCTCGCTCCAGCCAAACTTGTCGAGCAGGCCACCGCCAAAGACGACGCGGCCGTCGCCCACATTCAGCCCTTTCCAGTAGCGCGAATCGGGCGAGACGCCGTAAACGGAAATCGTCTCCTGCCCATTTCCGTCGCCGCGGTCGTATTGCAGCTGGTAAACGGCATATTTCTCGGCCTGCGCAACCTTCGCCGCGCCGTTGTCGGTCGTGTTGACCGGGTGAATGTCGTCGTTGTCGGCATCGATCTTCGAAGCCTTTTCAATCAGGTCGATGGTCTCGTCACGGTCGCAGCCAAGGGCATCGGCGAGATCGTCGAGGCGCGCATAGAGGGCGTCCTTCTTGTCCTGAACCGTTGCGAGCGCGTCCTGTGCTGCGGCTAGACTCTCGGCAGACGGGGAGTTGGTCGCGGCATCGGCAGCCGCCTGCGCGGCATCGACCGCGTCATCGAGTTCGTCATCCGCATCCTGGGCGGCAGTGAGCAGCGAACCGTCGACCGACTGCAAGCGCTCGAGTGCCGACCACTGCTCGCGCTCCTCGGCGGTACCCCCAAGCTCTAGCGGAGCCTTGAGCGTGTACTGATGCTCGGCGACCAAACTCGTCTCCAGGTTGTCCGCGTAGTGCGTCATCGTGGGCAGGATCGCCAGGCCAAAGAGCAGCAGCAGCGACGCAAACGCGATGCCCACGAAGAGCGTGGCGAAGTTGCCCAGATTGCGCAGGAAGATGCGCAGGCGGAAGCGCGAGACAAAGCCCATACGCTCCGGCAGCTGAAAACCGCGCTTGGTGCCCGACTTGCCGCCCGCCTCGTGACGAAGGAACTGCAGCGGCGTCTTTCCCATCTTGCGGAGCAGACCCATCAACGTAATGAGGATGAGCGCGGAGGCAGGAACCACGGCGCACTTTATAAAGATCTCCCAGCTCCAGTACACCTGGAAGGGCGGCAGGCTGTACGAGCCGTAATAGAGGCCGCGCATGGGCTCGGTAAAGAACGCAACGCCGAGCGCGGTGCCCAAAAGCGCCGCAAGCACGCCCACGATGGCGGGAAGCGTAAGGTAGTGCAGCACGATCTCGCGGCGGCGATAGCCGCTGGCGAGCAGCGTGCCAATGATGGCGCTCTCCTCCTCGATGGTGGCATCGGTGAGCACCACAAAGACAAACGCCATGATCACGATGATGATGTCGAGCAGCGTCGTCCACATCATAGAGTCGCCGTCCACATCGTCGCGCGCATAGCCAATGCCCTGGTTGGAATCGGCATCGGTCAGGTCGTCCACGCGCGCGTCGGCATCCGTCAGCGCCTCGACCATATCCTGCTCGGCATCGATACGGTCCGCGGTGGAGAGGTCGCGGTCGCTAAAGGTAAAAGAATAGGTGTAGGCGGGCGCGCCGCCGGCGTCCTCGAGCGCGGCAAAGCCGGCGTCGGTGACCTCGGCCACGCCATAGGTGATGGTGTTCACCGTAAAGTCCGAGTTGTTGAGGAACAGCGCCTGGCTATCGGGCTGCGTCATGATGCCGCAAATGGTATAAGTGCGGCCCTCGAGCTCGACCTTATCGCCAACGGCAAGATCGTTGTTGGTGGCAAAGACGCGGTCGATGGCCACCTCGTCGTCCGCGCGGGGCTGCTTGCCTTCGCAATAGGACGCGATATTTACCTTGGTACGGTGCGCGTAGGTGCGCAACGTGCGCTTGGTGCCGTCGTCGCCGGACGCCTTTTTGATGATGGCATCGATGGAGTAGTTCTTGTAGAGCATGACGCCGCCGACGTCCTTGGCCGCGTCCTCGGCGGCTTTGAACTGGTCGTCGGTGGCCTCGAACGCCGTCGTCAGGCGGCCATCCTCGATCGTGTACGCATCGCGCATGTCATCGATGAGGCAGCCGATGGAGTGCGCGGCGAGCAAAAAGCCCGACGTGAGGGCGATACTTCCGCACATAAGCAGAAAGATGCCCAGGTACTTGCCGATATTGCGGCGCAGCTCGCGCGGGAGTCGTTTTGCGAGAGGTGACATGGCGCCGCCTACCAATCGAGCTCGGCGGCCGCGACGGGCTCCGGGTTGAGCTCGTCCTCGACGATGCGCCCGTCGCGCAGGCGCAGCACGCGGTTGGCCATACGGGCGATGGCGGCGTTGTGGGTGACGATGATGATGGTGCAGCCATAGGTGCGGTTGACGTCCTCCATGAGTTGAAGGATTTCCTTGGACGTCTTGTAGTCGAGCGCGCCCGTGGGCTCGTCGCACAGCAGCAGGCCCGGGTTTTTGACGAGCGCGCGGCCGATGGCGCAGCGCTGCTGCTGGCCGCCCGAGACCTGGCGCGGGAACTTGTTGCGGTGCTCGTAGAGGCCCAGCGAGCGCAGCAGGTCATCGACGTTGAGCGGGTTTTTGGACAGGTGCGCCGTGACCTCAATGTTTTCCTTAATGGTAAGGTCGGGCACCAGATTGTAGAACTGGAAGACAAAGCCCAGCTCGCGGCGGCGGTACTCGCCCAGGTCGGCGGGCTTGAGCGTCGTCAGGTCGCAGCCGTCCACCATAATGGAGCCGTCGTCGGCGTCCTCCAGGCCGCCGATGAGATTGAGGAACGTCGACTTACCCGAACCCGAGGGCCCCAGCATGACGCAGATCTCGCCGCGGTTGATGGACGTGTCGATGCCGTCGAGCACCGTCAGGCGCGCGTCGCCGTCGCCGTAGTGTTTCTTGAGGTCCTTAACCTGGACGTAGGCTTGCTTCGTCGCCATACTATCCCCCATTGTTAGCCTTCTGCTACTTTTCTAGGGTAATAGTAAACCCAGGCGAACTATTTTTGCGCGACATATGGCATTTATTTCAAACTAGTCACCCGGCAGTTAGGGACGTTCCTTTCCTGCCGGCAAATGGGACAGTCCTTGCCAACCCAGCCGGCGAAGCGGTAGATCGGCAAAGACTGTCCCAATGACTAGTCGTTTAAGTCTGTCCCCAATGACCACCCGACGACTAGGCTCGGGCTTTGGCGTGGGTGAGGGCTAGGCCTACGGCGGCGATGGCGGCGGCGAAGAGCACGGTGACGCCCAGGTCGCAGGCAATGTCGCCCAGCACGGCAGACGTCAGGTCCGACGCAAGCGCCTTGCCGATCGCATCGTTCACCCAATACGTCGGCACAAAGTGCGCCACGGTCTGCACGGCCGACCCCATGAGCGACAGTGGCATCCAGGCACCGCCCAAAAACGTCATGAGCATGCCGAGCAGGTTGCCCACGCCGTTGAGCAGCTCCTCGCGCGCGCCCAGGCTCGACAGAGCAAAGCCAACGGCCAGGGGCGTGCACGCCAGGGCAAACGTCGCCGCCAGCGCCAGGCACACGCGGCCCACGCCGACCTCGGCAACCGCGCCGGCAAAGCCCACGACGCCCATCATGCTCGACACAAACCAGATGCAGACGGTGAGCACCGCGGCGGCCGCGAACACGGCAAGCGAGCGCTGGCGCTCGGAGACGGGGCCGGTCTCCATGCGGCGCACGCGCTCGGGCTCGTTCATGCCCGAGAACACCAGGCCCACCGACACGATGATCGACGAGATAATCGCGTACGCGCCAAAGTTGAAGTACGACTCAAGCGTGGCGGCGGCAGTCGAGTCGACCTTGACCTGCTCGATCTGGACCTCGGCGCGCTTGGCGGCGGCATGCTCGGCGGCCTTGGCCACGTCGCCGTCGGAGGCCGCGGGCTCAAGCGTCGCCGCGGCGCCCGCGAGCGAGATCCAGCGCGAGGCCTCGGCAGACGAAAGCGCCGCCGCCATGGTGCCGGAGCCGTACGTCACGTCGAGCTTGGGCAAGGTCTCCCCCGCACGGGCGGCCGCAATCAGGTCGTCCTCAAACCCCTCCGGGATAAAGAACACGCAGTCGGCGCTGCCCTTGGCGCTGTTGCTCTTGGAGAGCGCGTCCGCAAGATCGTACGTGTCGTCGCCGACGCCCGTAACCAGGTCAAAGCGCGACCCCAAGTGCTTGGTGAGCGCGCACGAAAGGTCGCTATTGTCGCGGTCGACCACGATCACGTTGGCATCGTAGGGCTTGTACTCGGTGAGCTGCGACGAGTTCCAGCTCACCGACGCCGCGATGAACACGCCCATGAGCGAGATGAACACCGTATAGATGAGCAGGTAGAACGGGTGCGCCAGCGCCATGCGAAGCGCAGTCTTAAAGGTGCTCATAGCGACTCCTTCCAAACACCAGCGTGGCGGCGACGACAAACACGAGGGCCATCAGGACGAGCGCGCCCGCGCGGACGGCAAAGGGGCCCAGGTCCTCAAAGAAATACAGGCGGTTGAACATGTCGCAGATGAGCTTGACGGGATTGAGCCAGCACTCGGCCGGGCAGGCGCGGGCGACGTCGTCGGCAAGCGCCATCGCCGGCTCGCCGTAAAGGCCGGCGAACAGAGCGCACGTGGTGGCGAAGCCCGTGAGGATGCCCGACTTGGACGCCTTGCCGCCTTTAACGGGAAGCGTGCCCACAAAGAGTCCCAAGCCCGTGGCGGCAAGCGCGGAAGCGGCGCCGCCCACCAAACACAGCCCCTCGCGCCCGCCAAAGTCGACGCCCACGACCAGGCGCACGTAGCCAATCGCGATCGCCATCGAGGCGAAGGAGACCAGCCACGAGCCGACAAAGATGCCAGCCAGCGACGCCGTCTTGGAAAGGCCGCCCACGCAGCGGCGCGCGCCAAGGCCCGACAGATTGGGTTGTAAATCGACGACGCTCAAGGCGGCAAACTCGGCAGACATCATCGCGACCAGGCCAAAGAGCGCGTAATAGTAGATGACCGTGCCGTCGGGCGTGGTGCGTGTCAGGCTTACGCGGCGGGTGCCGCTCTCGAGCGACAGGGCGCGCGCAACCGCCTCCGGGTCGGCGAGCGCCGCCGGGTTGTCCTGGGCAATCTGGGCCATGAGCTCGGCATTTTGCGTATACGAGCTTGCCACCGTCTCCAGAATGCTGCGGTCGACGAGCACCGTCGAGGCGCGCGAGCTGTCGTAGCTCGAAAGCAGCGTGAGCTTGGGCGTGCCCGCGGCATCGACCGTGTAGATGCCCGCGACCTCGCCGGCCTTGAGCGCGTGGTTCGCGGCGGCCGCGTCGTCGCATTCGTGGATCTCGAGCAGCTGGTCGTCGCCCTCCTTAGCGAGCGACGTCGTCACATCCTTAAAGGTCGACGCGTCCCAGGCTTCGTCAGCCACGATGGCCACCGGCACCGGGTCGACCTTGCCGTCGGAGCTCAGGTTCGCGAACATAAGCATGAACATCGTGGAAAGCGCAACGGGAAAGACCGCGCCCCAGACCCAGGTGCTCGGCCGACGCAGCAGCGTCTTGAGCGTGGTAATGATGGTGTTAAACATGGCCGCCCTCTAGTCGCGCAGCTCGCGGCCGGTGATCTCGAGGAACACGTCGTTGAGGGTCGGCGGCTCGGAGTAAATGCGGCCGAGCGGCACGTCATACGAGCGCAGCGCGTCGAGGATGTCGGTCAGGTTGTGCGGGCTCGCTTCGCACGAAAACGTGAGCTGCCCCGCCGTCGCCGCCAGGTCCAGGACATGCGGCAGGCTTGCGACGGCAGCGAGCGCTGCGCTCGGCACCTCGCCGACCTCGATCACGATCTTTTCGCCCATCTGGATCATGCGCTTGAGCTCGTCGTTGGTGCCCTGCGCCAGCACGCGCCCGCCGTCCATGATCATGATGCGGCTGCAGATCTGCTCGACCTCCTCCATGTAATGGCTGGTATACACCACCGTGGCGCCCTCGTCGCGCAAGCGGCAGATGCCCTCCAGGATGGCGTTGCGACTCTGCGGGTCGACTGCCACCGTAGGCTCGTCAAAGAAGATGAGCTCGGGCTTGTGCGCAATGCCGCAGGCAATGTTGAGGCGACGCGCCAGGCCGCCCGAGAGCTTGCCGGGGCGAAACTTGGTAAAGTCGCCCAAGCCCACAAAGTCGATCGCCTCGTCCACCAGCGCGCGGCGGCGCTTGCGGTCGTTAACGTAGAGGCTACAGAAATAGTCGATGTTCTCGCGCACGGTAAGCTCGTCAAACACCGCAACTTGCTGCGGAACCACGCCGATGCGGCGCTTGAGGTCGTAGCGGGCGGGCGTCATGGGCTCGCCGAACAGCTCGATGGTGCCCTTGTCGTAGGCGAGCAGCTGCAGGATGCAGTTGATGGACGTGGTCTTGCCCGAGCCGTTGGGGCCCAGCAGGCCAAAGATCTCGCCGGGGGCGATGATGAGGTTAAAGTGGTCAAGCGCGATAAGGTCGTCGTAGCGCTTGACGAGGTTTTCGACGTGGACGATGTCTGTCATGAGGCGGCCCTTCCGTTGATTGCGGCCCGGTACGATTGCATCATCGCAGGAGCCGCCGGCGCGCACCAGTGAGCTTTGTCACGAGTGCGGGGCTTGGTCGTGCGACCTGCCGACGCCCCCGATTTGCCGCGCGGGAGGAATGTCACGGTCGCGCAGGCGGCCTCCTCCACCATGCGCAGCTTCGCGTACAATACCCGTATGAACAGGCTTTTCGACAAATCGATCGTGCTGGCGTGCTGCATTGCGGCCGCCATGGGTCTTGCTGTAGACGCTCGCCTGGTCGCGGCGTTTTGCCTTGGCGTTATTGCCACCTCACTGGCCGAGATCGCACAGAGAAACCGCGCCCGCCGTGCGAGCGAGGCCGCGAGCTACGCTTACATCATCGCGGCTGTCTTCGTGCCGCCGTTTGTGCCGTTTGCGCCTCTCGCCTTCTATGACATCGCGCGGCGCGTGCGCCGTGAGCACGCCTGGGTCGTACTGGGCATTGGCTCCGTCTTTGCCTTTGCGCTCGTCGCGGACCTTCGCACCGACGCGCTTACCGTCCGAACGCTCCTGCTGACCTCCATCCTTTCGGTCGCCGCCGCCTTGTTATCGCTACGTACCGCCCAGTTGGAGCGCGAGCAGCAGCGCATGCGCCGTACCCGCGACGAGCTGCAGGAACGAGCCCTCGCGCTCGAGGCGCGCAACCGCGATCTTGCTGACCGCCAGGACTACGAAGTCGAACTCGCGACACTCGCCGAGCGAGCCCGTATCGCGCGCGAGATTCACGATAACGTCGGCCACCAGCTCACGCGCGCCTCGCTGCAGGCCGAGGCCCTGCGCGTCGTGCACGCCGACGAGCCCAGGGTTGCCGCCGATTTCACCGACGTCAAACGCACGGTTGACGAGGCGCTCCAACTCGTGCGCGCCAGCGTCCACGCGCTCAACGACAATGCGACTGACCTCTCCGTGCAGCTCGAGCGCATCGTTGAAGGCGCACGCTCGGACAGCGGTCCGCAGATTGAGCTTGAGGTTTTGGCCGAGCATACACCCGCCAACGTCGCCAACTGCTTTGCGGCAGTGCTACGCGAGGCGCTTTCCAACGCCATGCGCCACGCCCATGCCAAAACCATTACCGTGCGGTGCATGGAGCACCCATCGTTTTACCAGCTCATCGTTACCGATGATGGAACGGGCGGGGTTCGAACAGGCGCCCGCAGCGCCACAGGGGGTATGGGGCTCGCCTCCATGCGCGAGCGTGTCGAGGCACTTGGCGGCACTTTCACTGCCGGCTCGCGAGCCGGCGCCTCCGGATGGCGCGTGTTTGCCACCATTCCCAAGCAGCAAGGAGATGAGGGCCGATGAGGCTCATAGTTGTCGACGACGACCATCTGGTGGTCGATTCACTCAAGATTATCCTGGGCGCTCAGCCGCAGATAGAGGTGGTGGGCACCGGTGCCGACGGCGACGACGCGGTCGCGCTCTACGCCGAGCACGCACCCGACATCGCACTGCTCGACATCCAGATGCCGAAGCGCGACGGACTTTCGGCGGCACGCGAAATCCTTGAGCGCGACCCTGCGGCGCGGGTGGTGTTTCTGACGACATTCTCGGATGACGAGTACATTGTGTCGGCGCTCAAACTGGGTGCCCGTGGCTATCTAATCAAAACCGATATCGCCGCCATCCCTCCGGCGTTGGAGCAGGTCATGGACGGCAAACGCGTGCTCGAGGGCAAGGCGATTGAGGACATCGATTTTGATGGAGCGGGCGTCGAGGCGGGCACGCCCCGCCGGCCTGCGGCCTTCGCCAGCCTAACCGACCGCGAGTTCGAAGTCGCCGAGCTCATCGCCCGCGGCCTCGATAACAAGGAGATTGCCGCCACCGCCTATATGGGCGAAGGCACCGTACGCAACCACATCAGCTCGATCCTTGCCAAAATGGGCCTACGCAACCGCACGCAGATCGCCATCGCCTACCTGCGAGGGTAATTGCCCAACGACCGACCACCCCGGCATAGCAAAATGGCTGCTACCGATTTAACGCCATTTCAAAACTATGCCGAATTACTACGATGAATCGCCCACCTTCGACCACAGCAAATTGCGCGCTTGCAAAACCGCAGGTAGAACGTTTGCAATATTTAGAAAAATGCAGTCATGGTCGGGAATGTCAAATTCTTCGTAGTAAACCGACATAGTTTTGTTCGGGCGGCCCCGCACGAGTGCCTCCGCCAGCCTCGCGGGACCAAAATGATCCGTTTTCCTCCGTCCCCAAGGGATCAGCCGGAACCGCTCGCCACGAAATCGGCCCATCTACTACGTTTGATTCGATACCCCTGACCATACCTTCGTTTTGAACAAAACCGCAGGCGTTCTACCTGCGGTTTTGTTTTCGCGCTTTTCGGCATGGTTGGGGGTAAGGGGCTAAACGTAGTAGATGGGCCGGTTTCATGGCGCCCCCGGCACACAAAAGTGCCGCCACGGAGGAGGGAGATACCTCCGTGACGGCCGGGGATGGGGGTGGGGGCTGTGTTCTGGCTCCCCGCCAGCCGCCCGGGGCCTTTTGGCCCCGGGCGTTGCCAGCGTGCCTAGCGCTTACGGATACCCCAGACCAAGGCTCCGACGCCGGCCATGGCGACAACAAATGCCATAAGCAGAGCGGCGGCCTGCTGGTCACCCGTGGTGGGCAGGAAACCCTTGACCGTCTTGACGATGTTCGTCACGGTCTTGGGCGTGCCGGGATCGGGCGTCGGCACGGGCGTCTCGGGCTTCTTGTACGTGTTGTTGAACACGATACCCTCGACGCTCTTATCGCCCTTGGCAAAGGCGACATTCGCCTTGAGGTTGCCCTCGCCGTCGTCGACCACGTTGACGGTCGCGGTAAAGACGGACTTGTCGTAGGTTATACCGGCCTCGTCGCCCTTGACCTCGCTGATGGTGTAGACGTACGTACCGGGCTCGCTGTACTCGAACTTGTCGAAGTTGATCTTACCGTCGGCATCGTTGGTGACGGCGGACTCGACGCCCTCGCCAACGAGCTTAAAGCTGAACTCGTCCTTCTTGAGCTCGCGTCCCTCGAGCACCTTGATGGCGCCGATGGAAACCTGCGTGGGCATGGCGTGATACTTGTTGGTAAAGCCAGCCGACTCGGTGGTTCCCTCGAGCTTGTGCGTCGCGGTCAGCGTGCCGTCGCCGTTGTCGGAAACGGTGGTCACGACGGTGTAGGTCGTGCCGTCATAGGTGACGCCCTTGTACAGGCCGAGCGCGTTGGGGCAAGCCTCGCGCAGCGTGTACGTGTGCGTGCCGGGCGCCTCGTAGCGGATCGGGCTCAGTGTCACAGTGCCGTTGGCGTCGTTGGCGCCGCTTGCGACAACCACGTCGTCCTCGAGCAGATCAAACGTGAACTCGCCAGCTGCAAGGTCGCGTCCGGTCAGACGCTTGACCGTCTTGACCTGATCGGTCACGGAAGAATCGGTAGGCGCCACGCTGTAGGTGTTGGTGAACGTGAAGGCAGCACCGTCGTCGCCTTCGCGCTTGACGCTCAGATGTCCGGTGCCGTCGTCAGTCACGGTATAGGAAACCTTGCGCGTGGCGTTGGCATCGTTAGTCACGCCAGGGGCGCTGCCGGTCTCGGTTACCGTGTACGTAAAAGTGTGCGAGCGCGGAGCGGTGGGGGCCGCAGGCTCGGGCTCGTCGGCGTTGGCGTCAGCGTCGGCCTCTTCAGCTTCGGTCTCGTCAGCCTCGTCGGCCTCGGCCTCGTCAGCTTCGTCCGCCTCGGCCTTATCGGTCGCATCGTCCGCCACGCCCAGGGCGCGGTTGAGGTCCTCGAGCGTAAAGTGGATCTTGCCAAAGTCCACGTTGCCGGCCGCGTCGTTGGTTGCGGTCGTGCGCTCGGGCATCGGGGCACCAGCCTCGTCGGCGGTCACGGTAAAGGTGAACTTACCCGTGATGTCGGCCGGGGCCAGGCCCTCGGCAACCTGGAGCTTCTTAGTACCGGTGAGCGCGGCATCGACGGCCTCGGCGCCGTAGACGTTCTCGAACAAGGGCTCGACGCCGCCGTAGTCGACCGTTGCCGTCAGGGTACCGTCACCGTTGTCGACGACGATAACCTTAAAGCCAAAGCTCCACGTTGTAGCGGAAACGCCATTTGGCAGCCCGAATAAATCTTCGTAGGCCGTGTAGTTAATGGTCCAGGCAAGCTTGCCGTCCTTATCGGTACGATGGGCAAGCCCAGCAGACTCAAGATCGGCAAGCATCTTGGTGTCGTAGTGCAGAGCATCAAAGCTCACGTGCCCGCCGATATTGGGCTTGAGATTTTCATAACCCACAAGCTCACCCTGATAGGCGATACCGAACCAGAACTCGCCGTCGACCATCGGGCGACCGGTCAGGGTCTTGGCGGCAACGACCTGAGCAGCGGTGCCACCAGGCGTGTTGGTCGTAGCGCTATAACTGTTGACGAACGGAACCACGGCGCTCTCGACCGCAGCCGCGCCGGTCTTGTACTCGGTCACCAGCGTGCCCTCGGAACCGCCGGAGACGGTCGTCGTGGCGGTGAGCGTACCGGCGGTGTCGTCGGCGATGGCGATCGTCACGGTGCGGACAGCGTCGTCGTAGGTGTAACCCGGCTGGCCGTCGTTCTTCTCGGCCACGGTGTACGTAAAGGTCTTGCCGGCATCAGCCTGCGTAAATTTGGCCTCATGGCCCGCCAGGATGTCAATCTGACCGACCGTTCCCTCTATCGTTGCAGGGGACTCGAAGTTGTTGGCCCCGGGAAGTAGGCCAAGTGCGCGAGCCGAATCATCGTCGGCGGGCGTCACGGTAAAGGTGAACTGCCCCTCGGTCATGGGACGTCCGTAGAGGGTCTTGCTGAGCTTGAGGCCGCCGGCCGCGGCGTAATCGAGCTCAGTGCGGTACGTGTTGGTAAAGCGTCCGTTTTCCTTCTTGGTGACGTTTGCGGTCAGGCTGCCATCGCTGTCCTCGGTCACGGTCACTTCGGCGGTTGCGACATGCGCGTCATACGTCATACCGACCGTGCTGCCCGCGTTCTCGCGAATCTCGTACTTATAGGTTCCGGCGGCAGCGTAGTGAATCTTGCCGAACTTGATGGCGGCGATGCCGTCCTTCGCGTCCTTCTTGCTCACGGTTACGGTTGCGGGATCGGGCAGCGGGGCGCCTTCGGGGGCGGTGATGGTAAAGCTAAACTCGTCCCCATCCGTCCAGTCGCGGCCGCTGATGACCTTGCTCAGGTCAAAGTCGAGCTCTGCATCGAGCGGGGTTACGCTGTAGGTGTTCTTGAACTCGGCGGGCTCGGTACCTTTCAGGACATGCTCGGCCTTGAGGGTGCCGTCGCCGTTGTCCGTGATGGCGGTCTCGATGGTGTACTTGGCGTCGCTGTAGGTGACGCCCTTGCTGGTGGTTCCGCCCTTGGCCTCGCGCAGCGTGTAGGTGTGCTTACCAAGCTTGTCGTAGGCGATCTTGTCCATGGCGATCGTGCCGTCGGCAGCGTTGGTGCCCTTGGCGACAACCTCGTCGCCCTCGACCAGCTCAAAAGAGAACTCGCCGGCAGCAAGCTCACGCCCGGTCAGGACCTTGTTCGCGGTGATCTGGTCGGTGACGCTCGTCTCGACAGGCGTCACGTTATAGGTATTGGTGAACGTAAATGCCACATCGCCGTCCGGCTTGCAGGATACGCTCAGATTGCCCTTGCCGTCATCGGTCACGGTGAAGGAAACCTCGCGCGACAGCTTGGCGTCGTTGGTCACGCCAGCGACCTCGCCGGACTCGGTCACGGTATAGGTAAAGGTGTGCTCGCGCTTCTCGGGCTTCTCGCCCAGAGCCTTGTTAAGGTCGTCGAGCGTAAAGGTAATCTTGCCAAAGTCGACCTTGCCCTTGGCATCATTGGTCACGCTCGCATTCGCGGGCATGGGTGCGCCCTCTTCACCGGTCACGGTGAAGGTGAACTTGCCGGCAATGTCAGCCGGGGTCAAGCCGTCGGCGACCTGCAGGTTCTTGATGCCCGCAAGCGATGCCTCGGCAGCATTCGTGGTGTAGGCGTTCTTGAACTCGATACTCTTGACGTCCTCGGCGCCCTTCAGCTCGTGCGTGGCCACCAGCTGGCCCTTGCCGTTATCGCTGATGGTCGTCACGATGGTGTAGAACGCGTCATCGTAGTCAATACCGCCGGCGTTGCCCTTAACCTCATGCAGCATGTAGGTGTGCCGGCCGATCTCGGTGTACTTGATGGCACTGAACGTCACCTTGCCGTCGGCGGCGTTCTTAACGGTCTCGATAAGATCAGAGTCCTCACCCTTAATCTCGCGCAGCTCAAAGCTGAACTCACCGGCCGTAAGGTCGCGGCCGGTCAGAGACTTGGTCACGTCAATCTTGTCGGTAGCGCTGGACTCAACAGGCTCCGCAGTGTAGGCGTTCTTGAACTCGGTCTCGTCGGCTTCGCTCCAAGTCACCTTCACAGCGGCGCTGAGCTCGCCCCTCTTGTTGGGCGCTACCGTCACGGTGACCTCCGCGACGTTCTTGCTGTAGGCAATGCCGTCAACCGTGGTCCCGGCGTTCTTTTCGCTCATATGACCCAATCCGCTGTCAAGAGCCACAATGGCCCCGCCGACCG
>UQXC01000025.1 GCA_900544995.1 uncultured Collinsella sp.
ACCCGCAGCTCCGACACCGGCCGTCCCCGCGATCGCGTTTATCGGCTACCAAAACTCGGGCAAGACCACGCTCGTCGAGAAGGTTATCGTCGAGCTCACCCGCCGCGGCCTGCGCGTGGGTTCGCTCAAACATCACGGGCACCACGGCTTTGATATCGATGTGCCCGCTAAGGACACCTGGCGCCATCACCAGGCCGGATCCAAGCACGTGGGACTCATCTGCGCCACGCGCTGGGCGGAGTACGCCGACACACGCGAGGAGGACGAGATGCCCGCGCGTGAGCTGCTGTCGCGCTACAACGATGTCGACGTGGTGATCATCGAGGGCTACAAGACCGAGGGCTTCGACAACATCGTCGTCGCGCGCTCCGGTGTCGACCGTCTGCGCGGCAAGAGCTCGCTCGACCTGGTCGACGGTCACACGCTGGCCCTTGCCTGCAACGAGGCCCTGGCACGCCAGGCCTTCGACGCCGGCTTTGCGACCCGAGCCATCAACATCAACGACGCCCGAGCCATCTGCGATCTTATCCAAGATCATCTTTAAGGCTCGACGCTGCGCCGGCCCCAAGCACCCCATCTCGCCCCTCAAGCCGTCGCTCGCGTACCAAAGTACGCGTCGCTCCTCTTTCGGGGCGACCTGGGGCACTTGGAACCGGCTCGCTGCGCTGCCATAACCTGCCAAATAGGGACATGTTTATTTTGGTAGGTTTTATCTGGGCAAACGTCATTTCCACCACAAAGGGGCCAGGCACCTTTGTGGTGGTTTTTGCTTTAGTAGATGTGTGGGACATGTCTTACAATCTACCAAGTAGTTCATGACGGGCGAAAAACGGAGAGAAGGGTCCTGATGCGTCCTTAATGTTTCATGCGGATAGATTGATTTGACAGACGGTGGCGAATGCCCACCGCCCGTATTCGTATGAAACAAGGAGTCTCCATGCTCGCCTCTCTTTTCTCAAAGTCTCAACCTTCGCTGTCCGTGCAGGCCAAGCGTCTGGTGGCGATGCGCTTTCTCATCTACACCGGTTTTCAGACCAGTTACTTTATCGGCGTCATCGGAACGCTCACCTATGCAGACGATGCCTCGGTCGTGGCGACATCGCTGGCCGTCCTGTTTATGAACGTCTTTGTGATCTTGGGATCCTTTGCGGGTGGCGCGGCGCTCGACGCCTGGGGCCCGCGCCGTCATTTCTTGCTGAGCATCGTGGGCACGCTGGCAACCGGCGCGGCGATCATTGCCTTTGGCAGCGCGACCGGCATCGTCCTGCTCGGCGCGGTGCTCCTGGGCTTTGTGATGGGGTTCGCCCAGCCCATCGCCACATCCTATCCAGCCTACCTCACTGACGACCCCGTCGAGCTCAAAGACATCAACTCCGCCATAACCATGTTCTCCAACGTGAGCATTATCGTCGGCCCCACACTGGGCGGCTTTGTCGCGGCGGCTGCGTCGTCGCGCGCGGTGTTCGTGCTCATGATGCTCTTTACCGCGTTGGCGTTCATTGCCGGTTGGGGCTTTAGGCAAAGTGCAGGTCAGGCCGCCACACACGAAGGCAAACCCGCGATCGGCGACATCACATCGGATAAGGCCAGCCAAAGCCCCGACCCCAACACATCTTCCCGCGTCACCTTCGCGACCAGCATCAAGACGGTCTTTACCAACAGCGTCCTCGCGCTACTTTTCTGCATCATCTTCCTCTCGAACTTTGGCTACGGTGCCTTCGATCCGCTGGAGTCGTTCTTCTACCGCGATGTCCTGCACGTCGGTGTCGAATGGATGGGCTGGCTCTCGTCGGCCAGCGGTGTGGGCGCGGTGCTGGGCGCCGTGGCCGCGCTCCGCTTGCCGCCGCACCTGGTCAACCTTAAGACGCTGCTTGTGGCGCTCATGTCCGTGGGTCTGGGAAGCCTGCTCTACGTGGGAACGCCGTACGTGGGCGTAGCCCTTGTCGGCCAGATTGCCCTGGGCGTGGCCTGGGGCGTCGTCAACCCGCTCCACAACACGATCGTGCAAACGACGGCCCCGCTCGAGCAGCTCGGTCGCGTCAACTCGGTCATGGGTTTTGGCAACATGTTCGCCGGCGTGGCCCCGCTGGCAATTGCTCCATGGCTGGCGGCGACGTTTGGCGTGCAGCAGACGCTCATCGGAGCGGGCATGGTCGTGACGGCAGTCCCCGCGGCGTTGCTGCTGTTTGGACGCCGGCATTTTAATCGTGCCGCAAAGCAATAAAAACCATCACAACATTCGATGAAAATCGCGATTTTGCCGAAAAACGTCGAATGTTGTGATGGTTTGCGCCCCGGGTCCGGCCACCCTGCGGGTCCAGCCACCACAAAGGGGGGCCAGGCTCCTTTGTGGTGGTTTTTGCGTTGACGGGCCGCGCCTGTGCCTTGGTATACCATGTACGCCGTTCACGCATACACCCCACACCGCCGAGCTACCCAGAAAGGCCCCCATGGACACCACCTTCAGCCACATCAAAGCCGTGTTCTGCGATATCGACGGCACGCTGCTCACGAGCCAGCACACGGTGTCCCCGCGCACCGTGGCGGCGATCCGCGCCCTGCGCGAGCGCGGCATGCTCTTTGGCCTGTGCACCGGGCGCGACGCCCACGCGACCGAGGCCATGTACGAGCTCTGGGGCATCGAAGGCCTGGTAGACGTGATGGTGGGTTGCGGTGGCGCCGAGGTCATCGACCGCGCGCACGACATCAACGAGCTGAGCTATCCGCTGCCGGGCGAGACCATCGCGCGCATCTGCAAGCACATGGCGGACCTTCCGGCAACGCCCGTCTGCCCCCGAGACGGCGTGTTCTACGTGCCCGAGAGCAACGCGTGCGTCGAGCACCTGTCGCGCGTCGACGGCGTGCCCTACCAGGTGGTCGATTTTGCCGAGTTTTTGCGCGAGCCGCAGCCCAAGGTGATGTTTACCATGGCGCCCGAGGTAATGCCGCGGGTGATAGAGCGGGCGTCGACGTTTGCCGATGACACTGTTAAGGCGGCGGCTCTGCAAACCACGCAGCGGCTCTACGAGTTCATGGATCCGCGCGTGTCCAAGACGCGCGGCCTTGTGCGCGTGGCGGAGCTCAACGACATGGAGCTCCAGAACATCTGCGTGTTTGGCGATGCGGACAACGACACCTGCATGGTGGCCGACGCCGGCGTGGGCGTGGCCATGGCAAACGGCAGCGACGCCACCCGTGCCGCCGCCGACTTTGTGACCGCGAGCAACGACAAAGACGGCATCGCGATCTTTATCGAGGAGCATCTGCTGTAGCGCCGGGGGAGAACCACCGCAAAGGGGGACAGGTACCTTTGTGGTGGTCGGGGCTTCTAAACCATCACAACATTCGATGAAAATCGCGATTTTGGCGAAAAGTGTCGAATGTTGTGATGGTTTTCGTTGTGGGCGGCGCGGTTTTCATTGCGGGCGGGACGGTTTTCGCTACGGACGGTGCGGTTTCGCTGCAGAACCGCCAGTCCGCCGCCTGCCAACCGCCGCCCTCGTTACGTTTTCGCTGCATTTGGGTAAAGCACCTGCTCCAAGCGGCGTTGCCTTGTATACTAGAGCGGTTTATCTGTTATGCGGAAGGGAGCGCCTATGGCACTCAGCGAGAAAGACGTGCGCGGCATCGCCGAGTACGCAAAGATCGCACTGACCGATGACGAGCTCACCCAGATGACGTCTTACCTGAACGACGCCGTCCAGATGCTCGAGCCCGTCTTGCAATATGACTTGCCCGACGTGGAGCCCACGTTCCATCCCATCGGAAGCCTGTCCAACGTGATGGGCGATGACCTGCGCGAGCCCGAGCGCGACCTGCCGCTCGACGTCGCGCTGGAAAACGCTGGCAGCGCGCGCGACCGCTACTTCCGCGTGCCGTCCATTTTGGGAGAGGGGGAGAGCGAGTAATGGCTCAGAGCTTCGATTCCCTTACCGCCGCCCAGATCGCCGCGGGCGTTGCCGCCGGCGACTTTACCGCTACCGAGGTGGCCCAGGCCTCTCTTGCCGCCATCGAGGCGCGCGAGGGCGGGGTCCAGGCATTCCTGCAGGTGGCGCCCGAGCTTGCGCTCGAGGCCGCTGCGCGCGTGGATGCCGACCGTGCCGCAGGCAAGCCGCTGCCCCCGCTCGCGGGCGTGCCGCTGGCCATTAAGGACAACATGAACCTCGTGGGCACGCACACCACCTGCGCTTCTCGCATGCTCGGGGACTACCAGAGCGTCTACACCGCTACCTGCGTCCAGCGCATGCTCGATGCCGGCTGCCTGCCCATGGGCAAGGCCAACATGGACGAGTTTGCCTTTGGCAGCTCTACCGAGAGCTCGGCGTTCCACCGCACCAACAACCCTTGGGATACCGAGCGCGTGCCCGGCGGCTCTTCGGGCGGCTCTGCTGCCGCCGTCGCCGCGGGCGAGGTCGCGCTCTCGTTGGGCTCGGACACCGGCGGCTCCATTCGCCAGCCGGCGTCGCTGTGCGGCGTGGTGGGCTTTAAGCCCACATATGGCGCCGTGAGCCGTTACGGCGTGGTTGCCTTTGGCTCGTCGCTCGACCAGGTGGGCCCCTTTGGCCGCACGGTCGAGGATATCGCGCTGGCCATGAACGCGCTTACCGGAGCGGGCCACGATCCGTACGACTGCACCAGCCAAGATTGTGCCGTCGACTTTACCGAGCATCTCAACGACAGCATCGAGGGCAAGCGCGTGGGGATCATCCCCGCGTTTATGGAGGCCGAGGGCCTGACGCCCGAGGTCAAGGCCGCTGTTCAGCGTGCCGCCCAGGAGCTGCAGAACCAGGGTGCCGAGCTGGTCGAGGTCGACCTGCCGCACCTGGACGCCGCCATCGCCGCCTACTACGTCATCGGCCCGGCCGAGGCGTTCTCCAACCTTGCCCGCTTTGACGGCATTCGCTACGGCTACCAGGAGGAGGGCTGCGCCAACCTGTCCGACCAGAGCTCGCTTTCGCGCGCCCACGGCTTTGGCGCCGAGGCCAAGCGCCGTCAGATGCTCGGCGCCTACCTGCTGAGCTCGGGCGTGTACGACAAGTACTACTACGCCGCGCAGAAGGCCCGCACGCTTATCACGCAGGACTACGACGCCGCGTATGCCAAGGTGGACACCATCCTGATGCCCGCCTCGCCGCGCACGGCCTTTAAGTTTGGCGAGATCAGCGACCCCACGCAGATGTACCTGTCCGACCTGTACACCATTTCGCTCAACATTTGCGGCAACGGTGGCATCTCGGTGCCGCTGGGCCTGGGCGAGGACAGCAAGCTGCCCGTTTCTGCCCAGCTGGTGGGACCTGCCTTTAAGGACCGTCAGCTGCTCACGTTTGCCCGCGCCCTGGAGCGCGGCTTTGCCGATGCCGCCACGGGTGCGCCCGCGCTTTCCGTCGCGCCCGATTTTGCCGGGAAGGGAGGCGAGCTGTAATGAAGGAGCTTTCCGAGGTCCTGCAGGATTGGGAGGCCGTGATCGGCCTGGAGATCCATACCGAGCTCACCGCACTCGATACCAAGATGTTCTGCAACTGCAAGCTCAGCCACGATGACGAGCCCAACGCTAACGTGTGCCCAGTATGCCTGGGCCTGCCCGGCGCCCTGCCGGTGCCTAACAAGCGCGCTATCGAGAGCATCGTCAAGGCCGGTCTCGCCACCAACTGCGAGATCCAGCGCCATTCGATGTTCTACCGCAAGCACTACTTCTATCCCGATATGGCCAAGAACTTCCAGACCACGCAGGGTCCGGTCGCCTTTGCCATGTACGGTCACCTTGATCTGGATGTGACCGGTCGCGGTGCCGCCGAGCGCCCCGACTGCGCGTTTGGCGAGGCCGAGGCCCAGAGTCTGGCGAGCGCCTCGGCCAACGCCGAGGGCCTGTCCACGTCTATGACGTCGACCATGCGCGAAGGCAACCAGCGTGCCGGCCACCTGGCCAGCTATGACGCGTCGAACCTGCAGATGCCCGAGCGCCGCGAGGACGGTTCCTACACGGTGCCCATCCGCATCCTGCGCATCCATATGGAGGAGGACGCCGCCAAGATGGTGCACGTGGGCGGTGCCGAGGGCCGCATTACCGCCGCGGCCGAGTCGCTCGTCGACTACAACCGCTGCGGCACGCCTTTGATTGAGCTCGTGACTGAGCCCGATCTGCGCACGCCCGAGGAAGCGCGCCTGTTTATGGAAAAGCTCCGTCGCATCTTTGTGACGCTGGGCATTTCGGACTGCTCCATGGAGAAGGGTTCCATGCGCTGCGACGGCAACGTGTCGCTGCGCCGCCGCGGCGAGACCAAGCTGGGCACCAAGACCGAGCTTAAGAACCTCAACTCGTTTAAGAGCCTGCACGACGGCCTTGCCTACGAGATCTGCCGCCAGGCCGAGGTGCTCGAGGAGGGCGGCATCATCTATCAGGAGACCCGCCACTGGGAGCCCAGCCGCAAGCGCACCGTGGTCATGCGCGTCAAGGAGACGGCCGACGACTATCGCCTGTTCCCCGATCCCGATCTGGCGCCGTTCGATCTGGACGACGAGTTCATCGACCGCTGCCGTGGCGAGATTCCCGAGCTGCCCGATGCCAAGCGCGCCCGTTTTGAGGCCGACTTTGGCATTAAGGCGGCCGATGCCGAGCAGATCGCCGGCGACCCGGAGTTCGCCGAGTTCTTTGAGGCTGCCGCTGCCGGTATGGCTGGCAAGGAGGCCCAGACGGTCGCAAACCTGCTGGTGAACGAGATGATCGCCTACCTTAAGGGTGCGGGCGTGTCGCTCGCCGAGTCCGGTATTGCACCGGCTCAGGTGGCGGCGCTGGCCAAGCTGCTGGCGACCGATGCCATCAGCTCCAACCAGGCGCACGAGGTTTTTGAGGCCATGGCCCAGACCGGCGACGATCCCAACAAGATCGTCGACGAGCGCGGCATGCGTCAGGTGAGCGACGCCGGCGCGCTGCAGCCGATCGTGGACGAGGTGCTGGCGAACTGTGCCGATCAGGCACAGCAGTATCGTGACGGAAACCAGAAGGTGATCGGCTTTTTGGTGGGCCAGTGCATGAAGGCGAGTCGCGGCAAGGGCAACCCGAAGCTCTTCAACGAGTTGCTGAGAACGTCGCTCTCGTAAGCGGGAACCCGGGAGCCCCGGCAGGGCGGGTGCTTCCTCAAAATTTCGAACAGTCCTGCGCAAGACGAAGGCCACATTAAGTGGCCTTCTTTGCGTGCGGAACTCATTTTGAGCAAGCACCCGCCCTGCCGGGGCTCCCGGGTTCCGCAACGACTCGGCCGTTCGGGTCAGGTGGGGCTGATAGGAAAGATGGTGACGGAGGCGCAAAATGCGCCTCCGCCTTTTGAATGTGATGAAAGTGTGGCGAAATGAGCTTAAAACTTCCGTAAATGTGATAAATGTCACGTTTTACCTAGGGTAAAATGTGGGAAATATCACGTTTACGGAAGTTTCTTTGCGGGAGGTTCGGTCATGCAGCGAGATATCATTGCCAAGCTTAACGCTTGGAAAGCGTCAGAATATCGTAAGCCGCTTATCCTTAAGGGGGCGCGCCAGGTTGGAAAGACGTGGGCGCTTAAGGAGTTCGGCCGAACCTCGTACCTCAATTTTGTGTATCTGACGCTCGAGGAGCCGTCACCTGGGGTACAGAGCGAGTACGCTCAGTTTTTCGAAGGTACGCGCGATCCTCGACGGATCATCTCAAATCTTTCCCTGGCACTTGGACAACCTATCGAGCCCGGCGAAACGCTGCTTATTATTGATGAGATCCAGGATTGTCCTTCTGCAGTCGGCGCCCTTAAATACTTCTGTGACGAGGCCCCCGAGTATCACGTCGCATGCGCAGGGTCTTTGTTGGGCGTTCGCTTGTCCCGTGAGACCAGCGCTTTTCCGGTGGGAAAGGTCGAGTTCATGGAGATGTGCCCCATGAGCTTTTCCGAGTTTCTGAAAGCCGAGGGCGCTGCAAACTACGACGAATACCTTGGCGGCCTGGATCAGATCGAGACAGTGCCCGATTTCTTCCATGTCCGTCTCGTCGAGCATCTTCGTCGTTATTTTGCATGCGGCGGCATGCCAGAGGCTCTTGGCCGGTGGGTGGAGACGGGAGATATCGTTCAGGTCGATAAGGTGTTGTCTGATCTCTTGGATTCCTACGAGCGCGATTTTGCCAAGCATGGTGGCCGTGCGCAGTTCGCCAAGCTTTCACAAATATGGAACTCGATTCCAGCTCAGTTGGCGCGCGAGAACAAAAAGTTCGTTTGGGGTGCGGTGCGCGAGGGGGCTCGTGCTCGAGAATACGAGGATGCTCTGGAATGGCTTGCCGATGCTGGGCTCATCACGGCGGTTCGCCTTAATGCTGCCGGTGGTGTGCCGCTCTCTGCGTACGATGACCTCAAGGCATTTAAAGTCTATTGTCTTGATGTCGGCTTGCTGCGCCGCATGGCAAGGCTGGATGCGTCCGCTTTTGCCATCTCGGATGCGCTATTTTCGGAGTTCAAAGGTTCGTTCGCCGAGAACTATGTGCTTCAGGCATTACTTTCACAGTTAGATGCTGCTCCGCGTTATTGGACAAACGAGAAGCCGAAGCACGAAGTCGATTTTTTGATTCAAGTCGGAAACGAAATCGTTCCCGTCGAGGTCAAATCGGGAGAGGTCGTTCACTCCAAGAGCCTTAAGTACTATGCCGACAAGCATGCGGAGACGACTCCATTGAGGGTCCGCTACTCACTTAAGAACCTAAAGCTCGACGACGGGGTGCTCAACATTCCGTTGTATTTGGCTGATCGATCTGTCCCTCTTATCAAAAAGGCGCTTGATTGTGCGCATCTTGACGTTTAGATCCTGGGTGAGCTGACGGGCGGTGGCTAATTAATCGCTCCGTTACGGCCAGGGAGCCTGGGCCTTAGCGATGCTTGCTTCGCCAAGCCGTGGGTGTCATGCCGGTGTATTGTTTGAAGGCTTGGGCGAAGGCGGCCTGCTGAGGGTAGCCTAGACGCTCTGCCACCTGCGCTATCGTGAGCGCGCTATCGGCCAAAAGGTCCTGTGCTCGCTCCATACGGCGTCTGCGAATGTAGGCGCCCAGGGACTCGCCAGTTTGGGCCTTAAAGATGGCGCATAGTTTGGAGCGGCTTGTGTAGAGCCTCTCGGCCACCTCGTTGACACCCACACGTCTGCCTTTGTCGAGCGCGCGCTCAATCATTGCCGTTGCTTCTTCGGCAATGGTTATGCTGACGCGTGTGTCTGCCGCCTGCCGCGCCTGCTTGTGGGCCGCGCGCGAACAGGCGATCTCCGCGACCATGGTCTCCACGATGCCTTGCATATAGACGTGTCCGCCTACGGTGCGGGCGCGGTCCTCGTTAATCCGGCGCAGCGTGTGGCAGATGGCAGACGTCGCTTCCTCGTGCCATGACTCGGCAAACGCCTCAAAGATTCCCGCGAACTCGGTGGGATAGCGGTGCTCCAGTTCGTCAAAATATCCAGGCAAAAAGAGCACCGAGCGCGAGTGATAAAGCTCCCCCGCAAACAGCGGGCTTAATTCCTCGCCACAGCTATCTTGGATAAAGCTGCAAACGGCATTGTTTGGCCACGGTCCATGCAATGGTTTGAGGTTCGCGGGCGTTATGCCAGCCTCGGGCATGCATGTAAGTGTGGGCGCGCTGACTTCGCTCACGCAGGCGTATGGCTCGGGTGTGTATTCGGCTAGGTACATGTTGCGCGTCGGGGTTATGAAATGCTCCATGACGATGCAGGTGGGGGAGAGGGGCATGATCCATGCGCGGCCGTGCGCCCGATCGTTTGCCACCTCGCCGGTAAAGACGGCGCCCTTGCCGGTAAGCTCCAGGCCAAACTGCTCAAATTGCGGTGCGTAGAGCTCGGTTATGTCGGTCGCTGCCCGCCGTATTTGCAAAAGCGTCCCTTTCCTTTGCAGAAACGTCCACGCCTGACTTGATTGTGAGCCATGGCTAACACATCAATGATAAGTTCATTACGGTTAACTCTCAAGCCGTAGAAAGGAATCTCATGGCAAAGGAATCAAAAAGGGAAGGTGGAGGCATCGGCGAGTTGCTCGCGTATGCCGGTGACCGCAAATTCCTAACGTATTTGGGCATGGTGCTCTCGGCGCTCTCGCAGCTGCTGAGCTTTGGCCCGTACGTGTGCATTTGGCTTGTCGCGCGCGATCTGATTGCCGTGGCGCCCAACTGGAGCGAAGCCACTAACATTGCGATGTACGGTTGGTGGGCCGTGGGTTTTGCCCTGGCAAGCATCGTAGCTTATTTCATGGGGCTCATGTGCACGCATCTGTCCGCGTTTCGCTGCGCGTCCAATATCCGTAAGGCTACGAGCGAGCACCTGCTTAAGTTGCCGCTCGGCTACTTCGACACGCATGCCACCGGCGAGCTGCGCCGCATTGTAGACGGGTGCGCCGCCTCCACCGAGACTTTGCTCGCACACATGCTGCCCGATATCGCAGGCGCCGTCGCCATGGTCGTGGGCTTGCTCGTGCTGCTTTTCGCCCTCGATTGGCGCTTGGGCGCGGCATGCCTCATCTCGGTGGCCATTTCGTTTGGCGCCATGGCCGCCATGATGGACGGCAAGGGCGGCGAGTTCATGAAGGCCTACATGGGAGCGCTGGTCAAGATGAACAAGACCGGCACCGAATACGTACGCGGCATCCCCGTGGTCAAGGTGTTTCAGCAGACGGTCTACTCCTTTAAGGCTTTCCACGATGCGATCGCCGAATACGCCGACATGGCACAAAACTATGCGGGCACGTTCTGTCGAGGTCCGCAGGTGCTCAACCTTACCGCGCTCAATGGTCTTGTGGCATTCCTGTTGCCCGTGGCGTTGCTGTTGGCGCCGGGCGAGACGAACTTCGCGCATTTTATGGCCAACTTCACGTTTTACGCGATATTTTCGGCCGTGGTGCCGACGGCCATGACCAAGCTCATGTTTGTGGGCGAGGCCTCTCAGATGAGTGCCGATTCGCTGGCTCGTATTCGAAGCGTCATGGATTCCAAGCAGCTCTCCGTGCCCGCCCAACCCAAGCACCCTGCCGGCGGCGACGTGCGATTTGAGGACGTGAATTTTACCTACGAGGGTGCCGAAGCACCTGCCGTTAGCCATGTGAGTTTCAGCGTTTCCGCGGGTAGCACTCTCGCCCTGGTGGGTCCCTCGGGTGGCGGCAAGTCAACCTGCGCAAGCCTGATTCCGCGTTTTTGGGACGTTTCCTCGGGTCGAGTGCTCGTAGGCGGTGTGGACGTTCGCGATATGGATCCACGCGAGCTTATGGGCCAGGTCGCCTTCGTGTTCCAGACCAACCAGCTGTTCCGGCAAACACTTGCCGATAACGTGCGC
Source organism: uncultured Collinsella sp. (assembly GCA_900544995.1). GTDB lineage: Bacteria > Actinomycetota > Coriobacteriia > Coriobacteriales > Coriobacteriaceae > Collinsella. Next base: position 11,332 of record UQXC01000025.1, read on the forward strand.
GCCTCCAAGCCTACGGCCACTGACGACGAAGTGCGTGCGGCCCTCTCCGCAGCTCAGTGCGACGACATTGTGGCCAAGCTCCCACAGGGCATCAATACCATGCTCGGTGCCGGCGGAGCATATCTTTCGGGCGGCGAGGTCCAGCGCGTGGCGCTCGCCCGCGCGATCCTTAAAGACGCGCCTATCGTGGTGCTCGACGAGGCCACGGCGTTTGCCGATCCCGAGAACGAGGCGCTCATCCAGCGCGCCTTTAGCAAGCTGGCGGCGGGCCGCACGGTCATTATGATTGCGCACCGGCTTTCGACCGTGGTGGGCGCAGACCAAATCGTGGTGCTCAACCAGGGCAGCGTGCAGGAGTCGGGTACCCATGCCGAGTTGCTGTCCCAAAACGGCCTGTATGCCAAGATGTGGGCTGAGTACGAGCAGGCCGCGAGTTGGAAGATTACTGCTACGACCGCGGATACCGCCGTCGCGAAGGGAGGCGAGGCCTAAATGTTCGCCTCATTCCAAAAGAAGTATTTCCTATCCGATAAAGGCATCGCCGGCGTAAAACGCGGCATCTTCTGGACCACGCTCACCAATCTTATTACCATGGCCGGCATGGGCTTTCTATTCCTGGTTATGGCCAGCTTTGTCGAGCATCTCGCCAGCGGGGCTGACCTGCCGGATGCCCTGCCGATCGTGGGCGGCCTCCTGGTCTTTTTCGTGATGCTCTTTGCCTCTAACTGGCAGCAGTATTACTACACCTACTGCATCTTTTACGAGGAGTGCGGCAAGCAGCGTATGGAGATCGCCGAGCGCTTGCGCAAACTGCCGCTGTCGTTTTTTGGTCGTCGTGATCTGGCCGATTTAACCGAGACCATCATGGGCGACGTCCAGGCCATGGAGCACGCCTACAGCCACGTGCTGGGAGAGCTTTGGGGTGCCATCATCGCAAGCGCCATTGTATTCGTGGCGTCGCTGTTCTTTTGCTGGCAGCTGGCGATTGCGGCGTTTTGGAGCGTTCCCGTGGCCTTTGCCGTGCTGTATCTAACGCGCGGCCCCATGACTCCGGTGTTTGATCGCGTGCGAGCCGAGAAGGTCAAGGTTACCGAGGCTATTCAAGAGACGCTCGACTGCGTTCGCGAGATTCGCGCCACCAACCAGGAGGCCCATTATCTTGAGGGACTCAACGCCGTGATCGATGCCGAGGAGCGCGAGACCACCAAGGGCGAGCTCGTTAACGGGCTTTTGGTCAACTCCGCCTTTGCCATCCTGCGTCTGGGCATTGCCACCACGCTGGTCACGGGCGCCGCGATGGTCGCCTCCGGGCAGGTCGACTTTTTGGTGTTGTTTGCCTTCCTGCTTATGGTGAGCCGTATCTATGCGCCCTTTGACCAGGCGTTAATGTTAATGTCCGAGCTGTTTGTCGCCGAGTCGTCTGCCAAGCGCATGCGTTCCATCATGGAAGAGCCTGTGGCGCGGGGCAGCGAGAAATTTGAGCCCGTGGGCCACGATGTGGTGTTCGATCACGTGGCATTTGGCTATGGTGCGGGCGAGGACGGACGCGCCGGCGATAAAGTTCTTACCGATGTGAGCTTTACCGCCAAGGAAGGCGAGGTCACGGCACTGGTCGGTCCTTCGGGTTCCGGTAAGTCTACGGTGAGCCGCCTAGCCGCGCGCTTTTGGGATGCCACTGCGGGCAAGGTTACCGTGGGCGGTGTGGATGTTGCGGGCGTCGATCCCGAGGTGCTCCTGCGCGACTACGCCATTGTGTTCCAAGACGTGCTGCTCTTTGACGACACGGTGATGGGGAACATCCGCCTCGGGCGTCGTGACGCCACCGATGAGGAAGTGCTTGCGGCCGCGCGTGCCGCCAACTGCGACGAGTTCGTGAACCGCATGCCGCAGGGCTACGACACCATGATCGGCGAGAACGGCTCCAAGCTGTCCGGCGGCGAGCGCCAGCGCATCTCCATCGCCCGCGCGCTGCTCAAAGATGCGCCCATCGTGCTGTTGGACGAGGCGACGGCAAGCTTGGACGTCGAGAACGAGACCGTGGTTCAGCAGGCGCTTTCCCGCCTGCTCGCGGGCAAGACGGTTATCGTTATTGCCCACCGTATGCGTACGGTGGAAAATGCCGACAAAATCGTTGTGCTCAAGAATGGAGTGGTTGCCGAACAGGGCACCCCGGCGCAGCTCAAGGCGGCAGGTGGAGAATTCGCCCGCATGGTTGCGCTGCAAAAGGAAGCGGCTGATTGGCAGCTGTAGGACTGTGGCAAAGGGACTGTCCCATAATGTGACAAAGGGGCAGTCCCTTCGTCATATTGAGCTCACCCCCATAGTTTCCAAAAAGTTAACCTTTGTTGAACTTAATAGTTAGATAAACTAAACTATTTTTCAAAAGTGTGCTCGAGCAAACTTATTTACTCGGGTGCTGAGGCACCGTGCCGCGTCCAATGCGGCAAAAGGGAGAAGCAACATGAAGAAGTCGACGTTCAATACCCTGCTTGTCGGTGGCGGTTTTCTGCTTGGCACGGCCGGCATCAAGCTGCTTACCAGCGCTCCGGTCAAGAATGCCTGCGTGCAGGGTATCGCGTGCGGTATGCGCGTCAAGAACTGCTACCAGGATATGGTCGAGCAGGCCAAGGCCAATGTCGATGACATGGTTGCCGAGGCTGCCTACATCACCCAGAGCGAGGCCGCCGCTGACGAGGCAGCCGAGTAACGCTCCCAGGCACAAACTATGAGATTATCGATTATTAGCGAGATCCCCGGCAGGACCCGTCTTCAATTGGCGGGTCCTGTGCCAGAGAGCGATCTCGATGCACTTCTTAAGCTCAGCGGCGATATCGACGGCGTGCACAAGGTGCGCGTTTATGGCCGTATTGGCCAGATGGCGCTGGAGTACGACGAGCCGCGCCGCGCGAGCGTGCTCGACGCCTTGGGCGCACTCGATGCTCAAGCTATCGCCGATGCCAAGTCGGGCTACGTGATGCAGCTTGAGCCACGCAAGCACAAGCTCGTCATGGATCTTGCCACACTTATCGGCGCCCACTACGCGCGCCGTTGGTTCTTGCCGACGCCTCTGCGTGCAGTGTTTGTCGTGGCCGGTTACATGGCATTTTTGCGCGCTGCTCTTCATGAGCTGGCGCAGCCGCGCCTGACCGTTCCTGTGCTCGACGCTTCGGCCATCGGCATTTCGTTCGTCAAACGTGACGTCGACACCGCGGGCCAGACGATGTTCCTGCTCAACGTGGGCGAGCTGCTCGAGGACTACACCCGCGCCATGAGCGAAAACGAGCTCATCAACTCGCTGCTCGATGTGCCCGACAAGGCGCAAAAGGTCGTCGGCGACACCGAGGTAAGCGTTGCCGCGACCGAGCTCGAGCCCGGCGATCTGGTCGCCGTGCGCACTGGCATGTCCATTTGCATCGACGGTGTTGTCGAACAGGGGAGCGCTATGGTCAACCAGGCAACCCTGACCGGCGAGCCGCTTGCCGTCGAGCGCAGCGTGGGCGACGATGTATTCGCCGGCACCGTCGTGGAAGACGGCAGCATCTTGGTGCGCGTGCGTGCCAACACGGCGCAGACCAAACTGCGCTCGATCGTCTCGCTCGTGCAGACGGCCGACTCGCTCAAGTCCGAGGGCCAGTCGCATATGGAGGACCTCGCCAACAAGATCGTCCCGTTGAACTTCCTGCTTGCGGGCTTGGTTGCACTCACCACGCGTAGTCTCATTAAGACCTCGGCGGCGCTGATGGTCGACTACTCGTGTGCACTCAAGCTCACGGGTTCCGTTGCCGTCATGACTGCCATGAGCGATGCCGCCAAGATGGGTGTGATGGTCAAGGGCGCCAAGTACTTTGAGTCGTTTGCCAAGGCCGACACCATTGTGTTTGATAAGACCGGCACGCTCACCGAGGCGCAGCCGCGTCTTGCCTGTGTACTCACCACCGACGGCTGGAGCGAGGACGAGATCCTGCGCCTTTCCGCTTGCTTGGAGGAGCATTTCCCGCATCCGGTGGCACGCGCCGTGGTCAATGCCGCCCGCGAGCGCGGGCTCGAGCACCGCGAGCGTCACGCTGCGGTCGAGTATATTGTGGCGCATGGTATCGCTTCGTCCATCGAGGGGCGTCGCGCGATTATCGGCTCGGCGCACTTTGTGTTTGAGGACGAGGGTGCGCAGCTAGAGGCAGAGACGCAAGAGCAAATTGAGTCCCAGATGCAGGGCTTGTCGCCGCTGTATCTGGCGGTCGATGGCACCGTTGTGGGCGTGCTCGGTATCGAGGACCCGCTTAAGCCCGGGGTCCGCGAGGCCATCGCCGACTTGCACGCGTTGGGCGTTAAGCACGTGGTCATGCTCACGGGCGACTCGGAGCGCACGGCCGAGCGCATTGCTCGCGAGGCAGATGTCGACGAGTTTAAGGCCGAGCTGCTGCCCGAGGACAAGTACGCGTATGTTGAGCGCATTAAGGGCAAGGGACGCCATGTTGCCATGGTGGGCGACGGCGTCAACGATTCGCCGGCGCTCGGTTTGGCCGACGTGGGCCTGGCGATGGGTGGCGGAAGCGACATCGCCAAGGAGGTCGCCGATATCATCCTGACCGATACGGATCTTGCAGCGATCGTGCGCCTGCGCCGTATGAGCCAGGGGCTTATCGACCGTCTGACGAGTTCGTATTCCAAGGTGATGCTCACCAACTCGGCGCTGTTGGCATTGGGGATTACCGGCGCGATTACCCCGCAGACGTCGTCGCTGCTGCACAACGGCTCGACGATCGCCTACAGCCTGGGCAACGCAAAGGCGTACCTGCGTTAGCAGACGTGTCCGCCCACGTTATCTGGCCTGCGCCTGGACGGCATCGGTGTCGTCCAGGCGCAGGCCTTTTGCATTTGACCATTTGCTAGCTTCTTTATATATTGTTGCTAGCAAGGCTAGCAATTGAAGGGAGCGGGATCGACGTGGGTGCTGTTAGCGGCATGGCGCAGGTGAACGTTCGCGTGGATCGCCAGGTCAAGAACCGTGCCGAGGAAGCGCTGCGGCTTTCGGGCGCCTCGCTGCCCGAGCTTATCAAAAAGGTCGTGGCAAAGGTTGCACAGGGCGGCGGTTCGTGCGAAGAGGTGCTGTCGGCCGTTGACGACCAACTGCCTAGTGCTGGTGCCACCTCGCTGTTCGCCGCATCATGGGCGGCGGCGGATCAGCTTTACGCGGACCTGGGCATCGCTACGTCGTCCGTGTCCGACGATCGCGATTGGGACGCAATCTATTCCGAAGCCATGGACGAGCATTATCGCCAAAAGGGGATGATCCAGTGAGTGGGGCGCCTCTCAAGATTATGGTGGACGCCAACGTATGGGTCGATTCGTTTTGCGTCGACCATGCCGAGTCGCTTGCCGCGCGTGCGTTTATTGGGCAGGCGACGGAGACGGGGGCGTTGCTGTTCTTCCCGGTGCATATCGCTAAGGACGTGCTGTATGTTGTCCAACACGAGCTGAAGCGAAGCGTTCTTACCAGCGGGGGAGCGCTCGACGAGGCTTCTGCCCGCGCGATTGGCGATGCGGCGTTGGCGTTTGTGCGGAACATGACCGAAAACGCCACGGCCGTGGGTGCAGATGCGTCGGACCTTTGGCTGGCCGACAAATACTTAGCGCTCCATCGCGATTACGAGGACAACTTGGTGCTCGCCGCATGCAAGCGCGCACAGGTCGATTACTTGGTGACTAACGATCGCAAGCTGCTCGAACATGCCGATCTTGCAGCAAAGACACCTCGTCAAATGATGCCGATTCTTGCTTTGGCCGAACGCGGCGGCGCGGCTATCAGTTGACGCGAACTGTTTGCGGGCCTCTTGGACGACGATGCGCCAAGGGACCCGCGTTTGCAATTTACAAAAGCTCGGCCTTAATGGCGGGACTTTCTGCGAGCTGTTCGGCTGCCTTTTCGTCGGAATCGTTTAGTGCTGCCAGACTGCGGTAGACCCACTCGTTGACCTGGGTGTTCTTGACGCCTGCGGTCTGCATAAGGGCGCCTACCTCACGGATTGCTGCGAACAGATCGGCCTTGGGCCCCGCGAGCTCGACCTCAATGCCGTGGTAGGCGGCCACGCCGCGGTTCTCACTCACGTGGTCGATAAAGCCCTCGACGGTCTCAAGCTGCTGGGCGAGAGCTGCATCATCGTCAGCGTCCAGCGCGACGAGTGCATTCGATACTGTGAGGGCGGGATGTCCGCAGGGGACAAAGCCTTCGATGACATCCATAGCTTCGGTAATGGTTGAGCCTAGGCCTGCGAGGGCATTGACGAGTTGCTGCTTGGTATCCATAACGGTCCTTTCGACGGGTCAATTTTGCCTGGCGAAAATATACGTGACGCGAACGGTAGCAAAAGTGCGAAGTGCGGCGCACATTGGGGTCTTCACAGCTCGTGCATAGAACAGCTGCCTGCCTTTAGAACGTGGTAAGATAGCTATCCACGAGCGGGGTTCACCCCGCGTGTTCCTTGAAAAGTCGACGGTTATCGGGTGTTTGCAGACCCGACACCATCCAGACTTTCCCAACATTCGGGGGCGACTGGTTTCGACACGATAGCTCTGAGAGAGGAAGCAAGCCGAGGTCTCCTCGCCTCGTTAAACAGGGGTACCGTCAAATTGAATTGACAACAACTCTTCTTTTGAGCCTATGGCTCTCGCTGCTTAGTTTATAGCGGCGCGTCAACCCGGTGATTTCCCCGGCACCGGCGCGACGTCATGTTAGGGGAATGCTCCTGCGCACGTAATCGGTATGGCGCAGGCTAAGACCGAACCGGTTAGGACGCCGCGAGCGTGTCGCTGCGCGCAAAGCGTCCGAGACTAAACCAGCGACTGAGCTTGGAGATGCCAATCAGGGGGCTTTCGTGGACCGGAGTTCGATTCTCCGCGCCTCCACCATAAGTAACAGGCAGGTAGATGCTCATATCTACCTGCCTTTTTATTTCTTGTCCGTACCGCGGAGAATCGAACTCTATGCAGGGCGCGGGCGTAAAGAAAACGCGTGAGCGTTTTTAGCCCGCGGGCGAGGACGCCGGCAGGCGGCCGAAGCCGGTGCGGATTTGCGAAGCAAATACGCGGATTCTCCGCGCAAACTTCCGACTCAGAACGGATGCGATGGTTGTCGAATTTCAGCTGGCCTCGCCCCGCATCAACGGATCCCCCGTACCGCGGAGAATCGAGCTCTGTGCAGGGCGCGGGCGTAAAAGAAAGCGCCTTGGCAACGCAGACAGGGACATGCTTTCCCAATGGCGGCCCAGGCGGAAAGCACGTCCCGGAATCCGCGCTCAGACTGGGACGTAGTTTCCGGATGGCGCCTCAAGCGGAAACTGCGACCCGGAATCGAGCCGTAGAGTGGGACATGCTTTCCCAATGGCAGCTCAAGCGGAAAATACATCCCGGAATCCTCATTCGGAATGGGATGCAGTTTCCAAATGAATGGCTAGCGGAAAATCCGTCCCGGAATCTCGCCTCAAACTGGGACACACTTTCCGCTTCACCTGCCGCCTCGAAAAACCTGCGCGCTCGCCGTCCCAAAACTGGGTAGAAGAAGGCCAAAACGCAATCGCAGGAGGTCAATATGACTGCAGAAGATAAGGCAAAGAACGCCGGCAAGGTCGCGCTCGTCCTAGAGGGCGGTAGTTTTCGCGGGCAATTTACCGCGGGCGTGCTCGATGTTCTCATGGAGGCTGGCGTCGAGATTCCGGCTGTCTACGGTGTATCGGCAGGTGCTCTCAACGGCGTGAACTATAAGTCGCACCAGATCGGCCGTGCCAACCGCATCAACCTGGCTTTCTGCAGCGACAGCCGCTTCATGGGCGCCGCATCGTTTGCGTCCACGGGCTCTATTGTGGGTTACGACTTTATCTTCAACGATGTCCAGGACCGCCTGGATCCCTTTGACAACGAGACGTTCGACGCGAGCCCCATCGAGATGTACGCCGTCGCGACGGACATGCTGTTTGGAACCGCCACGTACCTCCCGGTCAAAAGCGCCGTGCTCGATCTCGACGCCGTACGCGCCTCGACGTCGCTGCCGCTGGTGACGCCGCCGGTCGAGATTGACGGGCACAAATACGTCGACGGTGGCGTAGCCGATTCGATCCCCATCGAGCACGTGCTGGAGGAGGCGGGCTTCGACCGTGCGGTCGTCATCGTCACGCAGGACCGCTCGTACGAGAAAAAGCCTTACGAGTTTATGCCTGCCGCGCGCGCCCGCTATGCCGACTACCCCTATCTGCTCGAGGGAATCGAGACGCGCCACGACCGCTACAACATACAACGCATGCACCTGTGGAAGTATGAGCGCGAGGGCCGCGCGTTGGTCGTTGCTCCGCAAAAGCCGGTCGAGGTCGGCCATGTCGAGCACGATTCGGCAAAGCTTTTGGACCTGTATATCCAGGGCCGTCAGGAGGCAAAGCGCCTGCTCGCGGAAATCCAAGAGTTCGTTGAGCGCTAGCGACGACGAACCCTCAAAAAATGACAACAGCTAAAGAGCTAGAAAATCACGGCTCGTGGATGACATGTGCAGAAACTCTGGTCGGAGCCAAAATACCTGTTGACTCGTACGGCGAGCGGGGTAATATGGACGGGTTACTTGCAGAGCCCCGTGAATCTCTGTAACAACACGTACTGTACATGGAGGAGTCTAAGTGATTTCGAAATCGACTCACTACGCCAAGCAGGGCGAGGTCCAGCGCAACTGGGTTCTCGTCGACGCCGATGGTGCTGTCCTGGGCCGTCTTGCCACCCAGATCGCAATGATCCTGCGCGGTAAGAACAAGCCCCAGTTCACGCCCAACAGCGACTGCGGCGACTTCGTTGTCGTCATCAACGCCGATAAGGTCCAGCTTACCGGTAACAAGGCCGACACGAAGACCTATTATCGCCACAGCGGCTACAACGGCGGCCTCAAGGCTGAGAGCTTCCGCCAGGCTATGGAGAAGCACCCGGAGAAGGTTATCGAGCGCGCCGTTCGCGGTATGCTGCCCAAGACCACCCTCGGCCGTGCCCAGATGACCAAGCTTAAGGTCTACGCTGGCACCGAGCATCCGCATGCTGCCCAGAACCCCACGAAGATTGAGCTGGAGGCTTAAAGATGGCTGAGAACACCGTTGTCTACCAGGGTACCGGCCGTCGTAAGAACGCCGTCGCCCGCGTCCGTCTCGTCCCCGGCACCGGCAAGGTGACCATCAACAAGCGTGACGCCGAGCAGTATTTCGGCCGTCATCAGCTCGTTGAGAACGCCCTTGCTCCCTTCAAGGTGACCGACACCGCCGGTCAGTTCGACGTTATCGCTCTGTGCGATGGCGGCGGCATCTCCGGTCAGTCCGGCGCTCTGCGCCTGGGCATCGCTCGCGCTCTTCTGAACGCTGGCGACTACCGTGCTGACCTCAAGAAGGCCGGTTTCCTTACGCGCGATGCTCGCGTGGTCGAGCGCAAGAAGTACGGCCTCAAGAAGGCCCGCCGCGCTCCCCAGTTCTCCAAGCGCTAAGGTTTTATCTCCTTTCGAGATACAATGTACAAGCGGGGCCTGCCGATTCCTCGGCGGGTCCCGCTTTTCTTTTTCGACTAGGGTGGGCGGTTGCATATCGCCTGCTAGGGAAGGAGCGATCCTATGCCCCAGAACATTTTCGGTACCGACGGCGTCCGTGGCGTCGCCAATGCCGACCTCTCGTGCGACCTCGCGTTTCGCCTGGGCCGCGCGGCGACCAAGTTCCTTGGCCCGGACATCTGCATCGGCCGTGACACGCGCCTTTCGGGCACCATGCTCGAGAGCGCTCTGACCGCCGGCATTATGGCCGAGGGCGGCCGCCCGCATTGCTGCGGCGTTATCCCCACGCCTGCCGTGGCACTGCTCACCGTTCAGAACGAGCTCGATGGCGGCATCGTCATCTCTGCTTCGCATAATCCGCCGGAGTTCAACGGTATCAAGTTCTTTAGCCGCAAGGGCATGAAGCTTCCCGACGCGGTCGAGGAAGAGATCAGCGCCTGGGTCATGTCCGAGGAAGCCATGGCTGCCGACACGCTGCCGACTGGCGCCGGCGTGGGCCACATCATCAAGATGAAGGACGCTCGCAAGGCATACGTCGACCACGCCATCGATACGCTTGATGGCCTGAGGCTCGACGGCCTGGTCGTTGCCGTCGACTGCGGTCACGGTGCTTCCTGCCAGACTACGCCCGCCGCGCTGCAGCGCCTGGGTGCCACGGTCCATGCCATCAACACCGATTACTGCGGCACCGACATTAACGTTGAGTGCGGCTCTACGCACCTCGAGCCCCTGCGCGAGCTCGTGCTGCGCACCCATGCTGACATCGGTCTGGCCCACGACGGCGACGCCGACCGCGTACTGTTCGTGGACAGCGAGGGCAACGAGATCGACGGTGACTACATCCTAGCTATCTGCGGTTCTGACCTCGCCGCTCGCGGCAAGCTCGCCAACTCCGAGATCGTCTCGACCGTCATGTGCAACCTTGGCTTCTTCATCGCTATGAAGGAGCAGGGCTTCGAGATGGTTCAGACCGCCGTGGGCGACCGCTACGTTTTGGAGCGCATGCTCGCGGACGGTGCCGTCATCGGCGGCGAGCAGTCCGGCCACATCATCTTCCTGGAGCACAACACCACCGGCGACGGCTTGGTGACGGCTCTGCAGCTGCTGGCCGTGCTCAAGCGCACCGGTCGTACCCTCACCGATCTTGCCGGCATCATGAAGAAGTACCCGCAGGTACTCGTTAACGTGCATTCCGACAACAAGGCTGGTCTGGACGACTGCCAGCCCATCTGGGATGCCGTCGCTGCTGCCGAGAAGGAGCTTGACGGCCGCGGCCGCATTCTGGTGCGCCCGAGCGGTACCGAGCCGCTGGTCCGCGTGATGGCCGAGGCCGAGACGCACGAGCTGACTCAGCGCGTTGTCGACGACATCGTCGAGGTTGTCAAGCGCGAACTTCCCTAATGGTCAAAAACGGGTGCCAAGTGGTAAACTGTTAAGGTTATTTTGGTTGATCGGTATGTCCGAGGGGGAGCATGTTCACTAAAGTCCTAAGGTCTTTTGGTATGCGTGGTCGAGTCCTTACGTTGGATGCTCCCATCTCGGGTGACGTCATTCCGCTCTCCGAGGTAAACGATCAGACGTTTGCCACCGGCCTTTTGGGCCAGGGCGTGGCGATTCAGCCCACCGGAACGCGCGTGATCGCGCCGGCTGATGCCAAGGTCGAGGCTATTTTTCCCACGGGACACGCCGTTGCGCTTAACACGGTCGATGGCTTGGACGTGCTCATCCACGTTGGTTTGGACACTGTTCAGCTCGAGGGCAAGCACTTTACCGTACATGCGCAAGTGGGTGACATCGTCCATAAGGGCGATGTGCTCATTGAGTTCGATCGCGAGGCAATTGCTGCCGAGGGCTACGATGTGACGGTTCCCATCTTGGTGTGCAACTCCGTTGAGTTCTCGAGCATCAAGGGCTCCGTTGGCGTGCATGTCGAAGAGATGGACCAGCTCATCGTTGCTCGCGAGCGCTAGCAAGTGCACGTGGCCATTAGTCTACAATTCAAACACGTTTACGGAGGGCGCTCTTGAAAGAGGACGCCCTCAGTGGCAAGATGGGATTTGTCCGAAGCTAAAAGGCTTTGGGTCACCGTGGACGGGCAGGGGCCTCGACGCGGTTAGACACGAGACACATACATTACGCGACCTCGCCCTGGTGGCCGCACACGTTGGTTGCGGCCGACGCGGGCCGCGGGCAAGTGCTTGTAAGGGAGCCTTGCCTCTCTTGTACGAGAAAGGACGCGTAATGAAGATCATTAAAGCTAAAGACTACGAGGATATGAGCCGCAAGGCCGCTAATATCATCTCGGCCCAGGTTATCCTCAAGCCCGACTGTGTGCTGGGTCTTGCCACCGGCTCCACCCCGATCGGTGCCTACAAGCAGCTCGCTGCTTGGTACAAGAAGGGCGACGTCGACTTTGCCGAGGTCAGCACCTACAACCTGGACGAGTATCGCGGCCTTTCGCACGACGATCCCCAGAGCTATCACTACTTCATGCGTGAGAACTTCTTCGATCACATCAACATCGACCTGAACAACACGCATGTGCCCGACGGTTCCAACCCCGACGCCGCCGCTGCCTGCTCTGAGTACGACAAGATTGTCGCCGACGCCGGTTATCCGGATCTGCAGCTGCTCGGCATTGGCAACAACGGCCACATCGGCTTCAACGAGCCCGATGACCATTTCTCCAAGGGTACGCACTGCGTCGACCTCACCGAGAGCACCATTCAGGCCAACAGCCGCCTGTTCGACAGCATCGACGATGTTCCCCGTCAGGCCTACACCATGGGCACTCAGACCATCATGTATGCCCGCATGATCCTGGTCGTCGCCAACGGCGAGGCCAAGGCTCAAGCCGTGCATGACATGTGCTATGGTCCGGTTACGCCCGAGTGCCCGGCTTCGATCCTGCAGCTGCACACCAACTGCGTTGTCGTTGCCGACGAGGCCGCCCTTTCGCTCTGCGAGTAGCGCGAATCCTGCAGCTCGACATAGCCTTGCCTAAGGCCTCCGCTTTGCGGGGGCCTTTTTGCTATCCCTTTTCGCCCACTTGACCAAAATCTTGCCGCAAGCTTGACGAATGCCGGATGCCCAACAGCTTGATTCATTCCATACCAGATTCTATGCAAAAATGCCACTAGAAGGCCGTAGACGGTAGCGGGTGCTAGGCGAGTTGAATGACATGGCTGAACCTTGTTCATCTGCGTTACACTGCCGCTTAGATGGGACAAGCTGACAAGCTCATTTACCTGCTTAAAGACCGATTAGTCGGGGGATTAATAACAATCGGCCCTCGCTGTACAAAAACTTGCCGCTTGCGTACCAAAAGACAACCTAAAACACAAGGTCGCCCTATTCATAGCGCGGCTTGTATGGTCTTGCGGCTACAGTGTCCATACGGTCGAGTTGAGGAGCGGGCATGGTAAACGATTTGAGCGGTACAGACGACCTCGAGCTGATGCCGCTGGGCGGAGGCTATATGGTGCGACGCGAACGCTTGATGAATGAGCTTATCGCCAAGGGCCGAAAGGCCGGCATCGTGGTTCTTTATGCGCCCGACGGGTTTGGGAAGACCTCGGTGCTGCTGCAGTACACCCATGAGGTTAAATGCGACCCGACGCGAGGCCCCGTGCGGATTATCGAGGCCGATCGCGCCACTGGGCGCGAGGTGTTTATGCAGCTCGAGGTGGTTACCGAAGAACTCAAAGACAAACCGCATTCCCTTATCGCAATTGATAATGTGCCAAACCTCGATCAGCACGATACCGAAGACCTCATCGACAGGATTCGCGGCCTGCGCGCTATAGGGATAGGGGTATTTATCTCCTGCCGTCCTTCAAATCGTCAGTTGATTCATGGGCTGGGCGATTCGGTTAAGATCAATGCGCAGATGCTCAAGGTGCATGCCTATGAGTATTCGGCGTGGGCATCGGCGTTTTCGATCAGCACATCGCTCGACTTTTATCAGCTCACGCAGGGCGTGCCCGAGCTCGTTTCGGCATTGCAGACGGGTCTGTATGGCCAAGGCGACGTAGCCGGCCTGCTCGAAAACGAGATTGTCAACGTATATGGCGCGGCACTTGCCGATCTGGCTTCGCTCGACAATAATGCGCTGTTTTGCGTGGCATGTCTCATGGTTTTGATGGGCGAGGGCAATATAGCAGAACTCGAGGCTTGCGGGGTGAGGCTGTCGATGGTCGACCAGTCCTACTTTGTACGCGACTACCCGATCTTTGGCTTGGACCCCGCCGAGCGGAGTTTTACGTGTCTGGGCACGGAGGATAACGGACGCTTGCGTTTGCGTAAGTTGGTGGCCGAGGTTCGCCCCGAACTTGTTCCGAGGGCGGCCCGGATTTTGCTTAAGGCGGGCCGATGCGATGCGGCGATGGGCCTGGCGGACGCCTTTTTGGACCGTGAAGCGGTTCTTGAACTTGCTGGGCAGTATGGGGTCGATCTTGCTCTGACGGGGCACGGGGCCGATATCTGCCGAGCAGCGCTGGGCACGATCGATGCCGACGATCCGGCTCCAGAGCCAACGCCTGCCGAGGCACTCGGCGTATATCTGGCAGCGGTCAGCGTGTCCAATACAAAGCTCGCTCGCTATATGGCATCGGTCATCGAGCGCGGGGGCGAACGGGCGGCCTGCGAAATAGACCCTGTTTCATGGAGGGTGGCCCAGACACTGACGGCTGTTTGCTATGGGGACAACGGGCTTGGGCTTCCTACGAACCTGGCCGTGCCAGAAATCGAGACATCCCATACCGCACTCGATATGTTGTCTGCGCATATCGAGGTCAAGCGCTGTCTGACCGAGCGGGGAAATGACGGCGGCGTTCTACAGCAGCTCAAAACGAGCAGGGCCTACGACTGCGAGCTCGACATCGCGGGGATTGTTATACGGGCCGATAGCATGCTGGTGGAGCTCTTTGATGGGTCGTTTGCGGGAACCGACGAGCGCGACGACGAGATGACGGTGGTGCGGGAGGCGCTCGACGTACGTGGGCTTAAGGCGATGGCTATCTGGGTGCGCATGGTGTTGGCGGCACGGCGGCTCCTTTCCGGCTTGCCGGTAACCGACGACGCGGCGTTCAACGAGCTCGATCGTTTTGCCGTGCGCATGCGCGACAACCAGATTCAGCTGTTTGGGCTGTTGCTAGAAGGCTGGCAGTCACTGGCAGAGGGACGGCCGGTTAATGCAAAGTTCCGTGCGGTCCAAGTGCTTAAACTTGCCGAGGAGTCGATTGCGTACATGCGCGATAACGCATTGCTGCTGGAGCGCGCAGCGTATCTGCGTAACACGTCGATGGTTTCGGTACGCGAGGAAGCGGAGCTACTCGATATAAGCCAGACGCAGGTTGGTGGCGCAGAAGCCTGGATGGTGGCGCTGCATTTGGCCTGTGCGGGCCGAGATAGCGACCTTGCGGCCTGGATGTCCATGAATCGTGCGGGGATTCTAGAGCCATCGTATCGGCTCTTTGCGCGCCTTGCCATGCATTGTTTGGGCGAGCCGGCGGGCAGGATACGCAAGAAGCTTCCCGTGCGCGAGCTGTCGCGGTACTCGCTGCGCGACGATTTGGAAGGGGAGGGTGAGCGCCTGTTCCAGGCCGGCGAGGTTGAAGCCGTTGATACCATCGGCCATATCGAGATTCGCATGTTTGGTGCGTTTCGCGCCGAGCGCGACGGGTTTCCCATCACGGACAAAATGTGGCGCCGCAAGAAGGCGGCGACGCTTGCCGAGCGGCTTGCGCTGGGCATGGATGCGCTCGTCGATCGCGAGACGCTGGCCATGGAGCTGTGGCCCCATGCCGAGTTCAATAGCGCCCGCAACAACCTGTACTCGACGATATCGCGCTTGCGGTCGGCTTTGGGACCGACGCCGGATGGCAAGTCGTGTGTGCTCATCCAAAATGAATGCATCGGACTCAACGGCGACTACGTCAAGACCGATGTACGGCTGTTTGACCAGATAAGCCGCGAGGTTTTGGGAAATCGCACGGGTGCGCGCGGGCCCCATCTGGTCGAGTTGTGCCTTAAGATTGAGCAGCTTTATGCCGGACCGCTGTATGTTCCCAATGGCTGTAATCCCACCTACTTTTTGCGTATGCGACGCATTATGCAGTCAAAGTACATCGATTGTATGATTAAGGGGGCAAATGCCGCTCTAGAAGAAAACGACCTGCAGTCGGCGATTTGGCTGGCGGAGTCGGGGCTTCGGCAGGAAACGGCGCGCGAGGATATGGTGCGCTGCGCCATGCGCGTCTACAGTGCGGCGGGGCGGAGACGCGATATCGTCGAGCTGTACAGCGGGCATATGCACCATCTGAGGGAGCAGGTCAATGGCGTGCCCGAGCCCGAGACGCGGCGTCTGTACGAGCGCTTGGTGGAGGGGCGGCTCAATCGCGTGCTGGTCGAGCGATAAAAAACGGGCGCCCGAAGTACTTGGGAACCCGTAAGCTTGCTATGTGTTGGCTCGCCGGATCATTGGCTCTTAGACGAGCTTGATCTTCTCGATGTCCTTGCGCGAGGACTCGCGATACAGCGAGAACTTGCGGCCGATAACCTGGACGACCTCGGCGTGGCAACGCTCGGCGAGCTCCTCGGCGGCCTCGCGGGCGGAAAGACTGGAGCCATCGAGCACGGAGCACTTAACAAGCTCGTGCTTCTCCAGGTAGGCGACCGTCTGCTCGACGGTGCCCTCGTTGACATCGGACTTGCCGATGATGATAGCGGGGTTGAGGTGATGGGCCATGCTGCGAAGCTGCTTGACCTGTGCTCCTGTCAGTGCCATGGGTTCTCGCTTTCTATGTATGGGGCGCCCCGCGACGGGGCCTTAATCTACGTGAGCTGTCCCACGATAGCGCAGGAACGGCGCGGTGTGGAGCGCGTTTGCCCAGTTCAAAAAGAATGCGGATGCCGAGTGAGTGGGCGGCGTGGGCTGCGAACAGGCTATGAGCTGGGAGCAGAGACCGGCTCCCATGCAATAAACGCCCAACGGACCTTGCGGACGTGGTCGAGCATATAGCGTCCCTGCGGCACACCCTTGGAGCCCGGCTCACCGGCATGGGGGTTCTCAATCATGTGTTGAGCGATATAGTCGCGCAGGCGGTCAACCTTATCTTCGTTACCGTGCTCGAGCATGCGGGAGAAGTCTGCCACGCCCGCCTCAAGGCTATCGAAAGTATCGCGACGAGGCGATTCAAAGTATGTAACCTGCGGCAACGCACCCATCTGAATGAGGATATTAAAAGCATACACAAAGCCATTACTGCAGGTAACCGAGGCACCGATGGCGTTCATCAAGTGCAGATCATAGCGCGGGCTGGAGTTGGCGACCATCGTGACAGCGCAACGCCGACGAGCCGTACGGTCAAGCTTGACAAGTGCGCCTTTTAGGTTGGTCGTGGTGACAGAGCGACTGGCAAAGGCAACATCCACCGCTTTCGCGACCGGTCCAACCAAATCCCAATCATCATCCCAAGCAAGCTCAAGCGGTGTAATGCGATCATCGAGCCCATAGTACTCAATGCCGGCATCAAGCGTGCCCAACATGGCAGGGGAGAAATCAGCCGCAATCACAGGATGCCCAGCCTGAGCAAGCGGAATAGCAATCGACCCAGCTCCGCACCCCATATCGAGCACCGACTCGTCGGGCTCAAGGGCCAGCAATTTCATAAAATCCCGAGCATATGGGGCAGTCTCAAGCGGCCGAAAATGCCGAGCCCGCTTATCCCACTCAAAAGAATCATCAGCTCGCCGCCGAGCGGCCTGCATCTGCATCCACTCCTGGTTCCAATCTGTGGAAAGCAGCTCAGAACGATTCTCCCCATCAACCACGGGCCAACCTCCTAGCAACAAAAAAGCGACTCCCCCAAAAAGAAGAGCCGCAACCAGCATATATCAGAAAGAACCGATCCAACGCCAAACCGCCATACCAGCAAAGTAGGGCAGAAGCGAAGCGACTGCCAAAGGGATAGAAC